>CAYOFZ010000001.1:0-49931 GCA_964403315.1 uncultured Halobacteriales archaeon
CAGAATGAAGAGGAGGGGACGGCCTCGCGGGTCGGGAGGATTCTCGAATGAGCGATCAACCCGAGACGATGCTCGAATACCACTTCCGCAAGCTTTCGCGGAAGATCGCCGCCACGGCGTTGTTGGTGATGGCGAGCATCTATCTCGCCGCGGGCGCGGTCGTACACTCTTCCGATCCGGTAATGAGTTGGGTGTTCATATTTGGGGCAGTCCTGACGATACTCGCCGCGATCGGTGCATCGAACGAAGGGTACGCCCGGCGGACGTTGAACCGACTCTTTCGAACCGACCTGACGGACCTCGAACGTCCGGACGAACCCGGAGAAGCCCCCGCCAACAGACCGTTCCGACGGGAGGGTATCGACGATGACTGACGACAGCGTGGTCGAAACATACCGCGAGCGGGGCCGCGACGCCGGGGACCGCCTCGGCACCGCCCTCGGCAGCCTCACCGCCGCCATCATCGGGTTTGCGATCGTCACAGCCGTCCGTTTCATGCTCATCCTGCGCGGGAAGCTGTTCAAACGCCTCGCCATCAAATCCATCGAGAACTACCACAAGATCGCCGGGGGCGACGCCCTCGCGGTGAACGCCAAAGCCGGCCAGCAACTCGCGCTCGAACCCGTGCTGTATCGCGCCCCCGAGGAGACCGACGAGGGCGAAAAGAGCGGCTGGAAAGTCAAGGGCCGCGACAAGGTGTGGAACCCCGCGAAGGAGGGCAACAGCGTCAACTACCTCGGGCGAACGCCGATGATTCAACTCGAAGACGACGACCACGTTGAAGCCGGGTGGCTCGCCCCCCGCGTCGGCACAGCCATCGAACTCGATCAATACTGGCCGCTGTTCACCGGCGCGACGATCAACGCCGTGATCGACTACGATGGAAGCGCCGCGGCACAGGGGCAGGCGGTCGCCGACGGCGGCGTGAGCCTCGAACTCGATAGCCCCGGCGAGTGGGCACGCGATAACATCGTTGACCTCGGGTCGGGTGAGGGCTACGACGGCATGCGAATTTCGACGCGCAAGGCTCGCGAGTGGCGCGCCGAACACACCGATTCCGAACACATGCAGCATCAAGAGGACCGGGGCTACCTGATGGGCCTCGCGAAGGGCGACGAGGGCCCGGGCATGGTCAAGATTCTGTTGATCTGCATGGGGATCATCCTCGGGACGCTCGCGATCGTCCTGCTCGGCCCGCAACTCGTCGGCGGCGGCGACGGGGCGTCGATCAACCCGCTCATGCTCGCCGCACAGACCGCCTTCGGAGCCTGACCCATGTGGGGGGGCTACATCCGCGCCGTGCTCACGGTCGGCGTCGCGGTGCTGGCGTCGGCCATCCTGCAGTTCATCGTGCCGTTTCTGTTGCCGTATCAGGGCCCCGAAGATAGCATGCTGTATCAGGGATTCAGCGCGGTCGCCGAGAACGCGCTCTTCATCATGCTCGCGGCGATTGGCGCGGCGCTGCTCGCCCGCGCGGTCACAGAATCCAACGCGGGGGTGCGCTAATGTCGACGTGGCAACGGATCGGCGTCGCGCTGTTTTACACGATCGGCCTCATGGTCGGTGGCCTGCTGTACAACGAGGTGTTCGTCGGGGCGCTGTTGCCGGTCGTCCCGACGACGGGGACGTTCGGCACGCCCGTCGCGTGGCTCGAACGCCTCGTTCCGATCGTGCTGTTGGCCCTGTTGCTCGCCGTGTGGGTGTGGGTGATCGCCGGCGCGGTGCAAGATGAGCGGACCGTCCGAACGCGGAGGGGCCGACGATGAGCGGTGTCGATCGAATGGTCGTCGTGACGCCTTACGGTCGGCGATACCACAGAGTCCGCGACGGTGAGCGGTTGAAACACGCCGCCTGTGGTGGATTTGTTCAAACGAACCTATCTCAGATTCCACAATCCGAAGCGTTAGAACAGGGATACAAGCCCTGTGATAACTGTTCGTGGGAAACGAACGCCGCCGAAATTGGGGGCACGGGCCCATGAACCGCGACACCGCCCTCGCGATCGCGAGTGTCATATTCATCCTCGTCGCCGCGCCGGGGATGGTCGTCCTCGCACAGACGATACCTCAGTCGCACTCATCGACCGCCGGCACGACCTATCAGACAAACGATGGCCTCACCGTCACGCTTACCGATGATCGGACTGTTGACGCTTCGCCGTACAACGATGATAGCACCTTCGCCGATCACAACCTCACGATCTCGAGCCCCGGATCGGGCGCGATCGACATCGGCAACGCCGCCTACGACGGCGACCCGATCACCGTCACGAACGTCGACGCGCAGAATCCGATCACGATCAACCGGTCGGACCTTGCTCGCGAATTCACGATCGAATCGGGCGACGCGACCACGTTCCAGATGCGCGACTACGCGGTCGATAACGACACGGAGGACTTCGCGTATGCGTCCTCGAACGGCCTGACGATCACGCTCGGCGATCTACCGACGGTCGGCGTCGCCGCGGTGGACGCGAACACCAACGCCGTCCTCGATTCGGATATCGTCGAAACGACCGGCGACACCGCGACGCTCGAACTCCCGAGCGGGACGCACGCGATCGAACTCCAGAGCGTGCCGTCCGAACTGCAGGTCCGCAACGAAGCCGAACCCGACGAGTTGATCGACGACAACGTGACGCTCCGGGCACGCTTTTTCGCCGAGGAGGACACCGTCATCGAGCGGCAGGTCCAGAACGGCACCGTCAGTCTCGCCGGGTTGCCGCCGGACGAAGAGATCGTCGTGACGGTCAAAGAGCAGAATGCGAACTTCACGTATCGCCGGATTCTCATCGACAACATCGTCGAAACGCGCGAGATTTATCTCCTCCCGACGACCGAGCCCTCGGCGGAAATCCGCTTCGAGATCAACGACCAGACGGGGCGATTCCCGAACGAAGAGACGCGCCTGTTCGTCGAAAAGCCGATCACGCGCAACGGCGAGACGGAGTACCGCATCATCTCGGGCGATCGCGTCGGCGCGGACGGCCAGTTCCCGACCATCCTGATCGATTCGGAACGCTACCGCCTGCGCGTCGAGAACACCAACGGCGAGACACGCGTGCTCGGCTCTTACACCGTACAGGGGGCCGAAATCGCCCCGATCCCGATCGGCGAAGTCGAATTCACGGCGGACGTGTCTGAAGGCGCGGCCATGCAGGCCTCGCTTCGGGACGCCCCCGACGGCGCGAGCCACGACCACGAGGCGCGGATCGTCTACGTCGACCCCGAGGGGCTGACATCCAAAATCGACGTGTCGATCGATTACGCAAACGGCACCGAGATCCGCCCGACGACGACCGAGACGCTGAACGGGAGCACGAACGTGTATGTCGAAACCTATCCCCTGCCGACGAGTTTCGACCCCGAGGCGGACACGGCGGTCGTGACGGTCGATGCAACGCGCGACCTCGAAACCGAGACGTTCGAGCGGACGATCGGCGACGTGGCAGAGGCGTTCGGCGACGCCCCGATCGACCCCGACATCCTCGAACTGATGGGGTACGTGTCGATCATCGCACTCATCGGCCTGCTCGTGATCGTCTCGGCACCGATGGCCGCGCTCGTCGGGTCGGGCTATGCCGGCATACTCGTCCTGCTCGGTATCGTCCCGATCCCGATGCCGCTCGTCGTGCTGGCCGGGCTGGCCGGCGTGCTGGCGACCGTCGGGACGTCGCGGGGGGTGTTCGGCTGATGCAAACCACGGACGTCCTCGGGCTGGTGCTGTGCTTCGGCGTCGCGTTCGCGCTCATCGCCGGCGCGGGTGCCGGGGCGATGTTCGGCGAGTCCCCCGGCGATTCCGAAGCGTCGCGAACGATCGACGACCTCGGCGGACAGGCGGACACCGAGCGGGGCGAGGACGACGAGGGCGGCGTCGTCGCGGACGTGGTCGGTGACAACGAACCCACGCTAACCGGCGTGGTCATCAGCGGCGGGTCGTTCGTCGTCCAGCTCGTCGGCGCGGTGGTCCTGCTGCCGATCACGCTGACGCGACTCGGCTTTCCGACGTACTTCGCGTTTACCCTCGGGCCGGTGGCGCAGGTGATCGCGTTCGTCGGCCTGCTGCAGTTCCTCGGGAGGACGGAGTTGCTATGACCGCCACCGATCCCCCGAGCCTCAACGACTCGTCGCTGGCGTGCTTCGGCGAGGGGACCGAGGGCGATCTGGCCGCCTGTGTGACCGACGGGATGTTCGCCGCGGGGCCGTCGCCGGTCGTGATCGGCCTGCTCATCGCGGGCGTGCTGTTGGTCTCGCTGTATATCGCCGGCGACGGCACCGTGGTCGTGCCCGCGGTCGTGACGATCCTGTT
Source organism: uncultured Halobacteriales archaeon (assembly GCA_964403315.1). Taxonomy (GTDB): domain Archaea; phylum Halobacteriota; class Halobacteria; order Halobacteriales; family Halalkalicoccaceae; genus CAYOFZ01. The sequence goes on from CAYOFZ010000001.1 coordinate 4,309, forward strand.
CGGCGGCGCGTTGATCCCGCTGCTGCCGGCACAGTTCGTCTCGCTGGCCTACACGGTGACGGTCATCGGGACCACGGTGGCGATGTTCGCGGCGTGGAAACGCTTCACGTCGCGGGGAGGATTCTAACCATGGCAACAGAAACCAGCTACAGAGACACGATCGGGCGTATAAACTTCCGAACAGCCGCAAAGGCATTGCTGCAATTGATCGGCATACTTGCAGCTGCTGGCTCAGCGTTTATACTCTACGCAACTGCGATGCTCATCGTTAACGAGTCGTTCCTACGGTGGGGTGCCTTCGAGGATGCTGGCCGGTCGTTCGCACTCGTGATCCAATTCGCGTTTCAGGTGCCACTCGTCGGCGCACTCGGCGCGGCCGCGGCGTGGATCCTCAACATATTCAACGGCGAAAAGTGCATTCGCCGACGGGATGCGGCGTTCGTAGCGATCGGCCTCTACGCACTTGTGATGAGTGGCTGGCTCTGGCTAATCGACTTCGGGGTGATCTAACCCATGTCTGACAATCGACTGTGGTGCCCGACGTGCAAGGAAACGCACTACCGGCCGACGCATACCGACGACCCGGATTCATGCAACGGCTGCGAGACGCGGCTCGACGAGACGATCCCGCTCCGGGTACGTACCCACGAACGAATCGGGCAGGCGGTGGCGCTCATCATCCTCGCCGCGGTCGCCCTCGGGCCGCCCGCGTACGCGGTTGTGAGGGCGCTATCCGGCGGGCCACTCGTCGCGACTCGAACAGTCACCACGACGCACACACAACCCTACGGCATCCTCCCCGAAGTGGTACCGATGCTCTTCGTGTGGGGCTTGCTCCTGTTCGTCGGGTGGGGTGCGGTGACGGGTCGAATGCCTGCGCCGAGCGGGGGATTCTAACCATGGCAACCGAAACACAACAACAGACGGTCGAACGTGGGCGTATCGGTCGAATAGCGAACACAGCCGTTGCGGTATTACAGACGCTCGGGGTCGCCATGATCACCGGCACGGTCTGGGTAATTTCGGCTTGGTTGTGGGTGCTCATACAAACGACATTCGCCACCGAGCTGGAATCGTTTACGGCTGTGCAAGTGGAATTGATGCTCGGGCCGTTGCTCATCCCATCGGTACTCGCCACCGTCGCCGCCGGCGTGTGGTTTTACAACGACCTCTTCGACGGAGGAATCTCGATGTGGGATGCCGTCACGGTATCGGCCGGTGTGGCGGGGTTCTGTTGGCTCGTCGGCGTCGCGTACGTGGGGGTGGCCTGACCCCGTGTCCCGTCTCACCCGCGCGGCCGCGGTGCTGTCGCTCCCCCCGACGCTCGCCCACGAATTGAGCCACTTCGCCATCGCCCGGCTCGGGACCGATGACGCCCAGTTTGCGGTCGAGGTCACCGGTGGACGGGCACTCGCGGCGTGGCCGCCGCTGGAGAGCCGTGCGTTGCGCGTGTTCGCCTTTCTCGCCCCGACGGTGTTCGGGACGGCACTCGCCGCGCTGTGGCTGTTCAGCGGTGTCTCACTCGATGGGTGGCGACTCATCGCCGCCGTCGGGCTCGGGATCTACACGATCCCCTCGCCGGCGGATATCGAGGGCGCACTCGGGCGGCAGGCGGCACAACAGGATTCATAACACATGTTCGACAAGATATTCGACTTCGGCGACGACGACAGCACAGACGCAGAGACACAGCGCGAGTGGGCGAACAACCCCGATGGGTTGACGAAACTCCAGCGCCAGCGCCCGAACGGACAACTCACGCCGCACGACTCGCCGGACGCACCCGACGCGCCGAACGCCGTCGACCGCGGGCGAGAGAGTGGCCGATTCGTCTCGAAGGATCGCGACCCGGTACCGTTCGTGCGCGACCGCGAGACCGGGCGGCTCGAAGCCGACGCGTTCGCGATCGGGAATTTCGACGCGGCGACGGAGCGTGATCGGCGATGAAGCCGTTCGACGAAGACAGCAACTTCTTCGCACCCACGCCGACCAAGCCGACAGACATTGGCCGGGGAGCGACCGGGCGGTTCGATCGACCCGAAAGCGAACCGGACATCGAACCCCAGCCGATCGCCCGCAACACGAAAACCGGCCGGTTCGGGCTCGACCCGTTCGACCTCACAAGTGGCGGTACGGGCGAATCGGTCGAACTGTTCACCGGCGACGGGCCGGGTGAAACGTTCGACTTCCCCGAGTGGACGATCTCGCGCGGACAGACGTACCTCAACGAAAAGGTGTACGGCGAGGGGCGGGAGGACTTGGAACCACTTCGCAAGACAGTTGCACAGACGCGCCCCGATGAGTCGATCGAATTGGATCGTCGGGACTACGACACATTCCAGCGTGTTGTTCGCGAGGGCGCTGAACGAGAACTCGAGCAACTCGAAGGGAAAGAAGCGAACATCTTTGGCGACGCCGAAGGCCAGCGACAGATCGCCAGAGAAGCACGTCGTGGGATTATCAACAACCCACCGAGTTTTGGCGGTGATCGGCGATGAAGCCACCCGACGACGAGGGCTTTTCAGACGGCCCGTTCACCGACGGCCTCGGCGCAGATGGCGCATCCGTGCGCGGGCTCGGTGTCGGGATCGACCACGACGGCGTGCTCACGATCGACGTTGAGGACGACGGCCCACACACAAACCTCAGGCAGATGGCCGGCGGTGCGCCGTGGGTGAACGGCGGAACCACCGCCTCAACAGACAACCAGCCGCTGGTAACTGACCGGACGAGTGGCGGCTGTTCCTGCGACGAGACCGAACTCGCGATTTCAAAAGCGACCGTCGGGCCGGCACGGGTGCAAATCGTCTACTGTTCATCCTGCGACGCGATACTCGAAAAGGTGATCGACGATGCCAGATAACGAACCGACCACCGCCCGCGCCCGCCGAGCACAGGCGGTCCGCGAAGGCACCGCAACCGACGCCGTAGAGCGCCGTGTCCCACGGTCGAACCCCCGGAGTCGCGGCGAAATGTCGTCACGCCGAAGGCAACAGACCACGGCGCGCGAACTTGCCGAGGAGATCGACATCGACCGCGAGGGTGTCGGGACGGTCGACCGCATCGGCGGGCTCGATGTCTTCTTGCGCGGCCCCGGACCGAGCCAGTTCGGCCGGAACGTCCGCCGGGACTTCGCCAGCGAAGCGGATTTCGTCGAACCGGGCGACGTGAACCCGCGCATCGACGCACAGGATATCAGCGCCGAACCCCGCGTCGCCCGCGACCGCCGCGACGACGTGGGGCGACGCGCACGGCAACACTTCGCCGAGGAAGACGAGTTCGCCGAGCCGTCGGATTTCACGACCGATGTCGGGGCGTTCGGCGTTCGCGAGGCCCGACTGTCCGATATCGGGGCACGACGCCGCGCCGGTCGCCAATTCGCGAGCGAGACGCGACTCGAATCGGTCGGTCCCGACGACGTGCGCGCAACCGACGGCGGCTTTGCGCTCGGCGAGGCCCCACAGCGCCAGCTTGCGGCGTTCGAGTTCGCCGACGCGACACCCGTGGACACGTTCGATCCCGAATCCGATATCGTCCCGACCGAGGGCGGCTTCGGACTGACGAGCGGCGCACAGCGCGAGGTCGCCGCCCGCCAGTTCGAGACCGATTTCGAGCTGTTCGGTCGGCGCGAGCTTGATCCGACGACCGACATCCGCGCGGTCGGCGGCGGCTTCGGACTCGGCGAGGACCCGGCGCGCGAGCTTGCCGCCGCGGATATCGAAGCCCAGCTCGGCCAGCCGGTCGATCCGACGGACATCGATCTGGAGCCGGTCAACGGCGGCTTTGAAGCCATCTTCGAAGGGGGTGGGCGCTAATGCCATCCGAAGCGGATCTCGACGCCCAGCAACCGAGCGAGAACCCCGGCCGCGGCATCGCACCGACGGACGGCAGCGACGACGACAGCGACAGTTCGAGCGGCGGTGGTGGCGGTGGCGGTGGCGGCGGGTCGACCCGGAGCCGAACCCCGACGCGCACCGAAGCCGACATCGACGCCGTGACGCCCTCGGTCAATCCGGGGCTTCGCGAGACGACCGTCGTCGATCAGGCCCGCGCCGGCTTCGAACCCACGCAGGCCGGCACCGAACGCCGCGCGCAGGAGGCGTTCAGTTCCCAACGCGAGCGGGCGCGACAGATGGCCGATGTCGACGACCCCACGGTGTCGCGACTCGGTGCGTTCGAACCGAGCGAACTCGATTTCGATGTCGGGCGCGAGACCGTGACTATCTCGCCGACCGATCGGGCGCGCCGGCGCAGAGGTCGCGAGGTCAGCCAGCAGCGTGTTGTCGGTGCGGGACCGACCGAAACATCGCCCGACGCACCCACGGATGATGGACTCGGGACGATCGCAGATGTCAACGTTCCGGGGACGGATTCGACGGTGCTCGAAGTACTCGACCGCGGGGGTCGGGCGTATCAATCTGGCGTGGTCGACCCGCTCGCCGAGAGCGCCCGCGAGATCGGTGAAGCAGACACGATGCTCGCCGGATCGGGCATGTCCGTCGAAGGATCCGAAGCGCGCGGTGAGCTCTTTTCGGACTTCGCGAGAACGAGCGCGTCCGCGCTGAACGTCCCTGGATTCGGGGCGGATCTCCTCCGCCTCGGCCCGGCGTCGGCACGGGCGGCGAGTTCCCCCGAACGCGCTCGGGCGGCGGTTGGAGTGGGCGCACAACTCGGCCGCGAAGCGGGTGCGTTCGCACAGCAAAATCCGGCGAGAACAACGGCGATGCTCGGCGGGCTTGTGGCCGGCGCGGGCGTCGCGACCGGTGCGGCGCGGGGTGCGAGAGCCGGCGCACGGCGCGCGTCGGAGGTCGACCTGCCGAGCGGGAGCCAACTTCGACGGGAGGTCGGCGAGTTTGGCAGCGCCGATCGCGGGCAACTCGACATCGGTGGCATCGGTCGGCGACAAACCGACGACAGCATTTCGATCGATGCCGACGACATCGCCCCGGCGGACGACTTCGACCCCCAGCGGGTGACGCGCGCAGAAGTGACACGCGCACCGGAGACACCCATCCGCCGCGAGACCGGTTCGTTTAGCCGCCCGTGGTCCCAGAGTCGCCGGCCGATTCGGCGCGGTGAGCCCGACGACTTCCGCCGGCCGGTCGAAGAGGAGGCGATGGCACAGGATCGAATCTTCGAGGGGCTCGAACCGCGGCAGGCCGCGGACGCCGACACGCAGATCCCCGCCGATCCGCTCGATACGTCGGGCGGGCTCACACCGACCGGTGGCGGGTTGTTCGAGGGAGCCATCGGCGCGGGTGCGGGTGCCGGGGCGATGTTCGGCCAGTTGTCCGAACAGGCCACGCTCGGCGACCTCGAAACCACGCCGTCGGCGACGCTCGATACCGACGCCGCGCTCGCCAGCGAACTCGGCTTCGAGGTCGGGACGGGCCTCGGCACCGGCCTCGGCGACGAGGACGCCGCCGGACTCGGTGAAGACACAACAACCGAGTCGTTGACTGGTGCGGCGACCGACGAGGATATCGCGACGCTACTCAATGTCCGCGCACGGACCGCGCTCGACACGCTGCAGGCACAGGACGCCCTGCAGGTGACGGCGGAGCAATCGGCGGCCGATCCGCTCGATCCGACGCGAGGGGAGCCGACTCGCACGAGATTCAGACCGCCGCGAGGACCACCCCAACGGCCGCCACGGGTCCCGGTGATATGGCCGGACGCCGATCGCGAGGACGACCCGCTCGGCTTCGGCACCGAATCCGACGACGCGGTATTCGGCTCGGGAATCGCGAGCGCCGAGGACATCTGGGGCGACGAGTCGCCTCGGCGGTCGTAACGTCCGGGGTCTTTTTTATCCGCGGCGTGAACAGCGGCCCATGAGACGGCGCACGGTGCTCGCTGGGGCGGTCGTCGCACTCGCCGGGTGTGCATCCGCCAGCGATCCATCGACGGACGACAACGCCAGCGGGACGGGTAACGGTGGGACTGACAACGGTGGCGACCCCGACGGTGGCGACGATGAGACGGGGACGGGGTGGTTCGACACCCGCGAAATTGAAGCGGCGTTCCTCGAACGTTACAATTCGATGCGCGAGGAACAGGGACTCGCGACCACCTCACGCGACCGTATCCTTTCCGAAATGGGGCAGGAACACGCCGAAAACATGGCCGAGAATGACTACATCGGGCATCAACAGCCCGACACCGGTATGACCATTGCGGACCGGTACGAACGGCGAGGACTGTTGCCGAAGTGCGAGCTCCCCACGGACGACGGCTCGGGGTCGTACTACCCCGGTGCCGAAAACGCCGCCGGGGCGGCCGTCGGCCGCGTCACGCACCCCGGCACCGACGAGACGTTTACGGTGGTCGCGAACGACGACGTGGCCGAATTCTTGATGTCGTCGTGGATGACGTCGCCCGGCCACCGTGCTGTCATGGAGTTAACCGCCGTCCGGCGCATCGGGCTCGGGACGGCGGTTCGCGACGATGGGGAGATATTCGCGGCGTTAGAGTTCTGCTGAAATGCGGCGAGTTGTTCGCGCTGTTCGACCCCCACCGAACGGGGCTCACTCCGCCGCCCGTTGTGCGATATTGATCGCCGCGTTCACGTCGGCGTGAACCTCATACCCACACCGCGTGCATGCGAACGCGTCCCCGCGTCGGTATTCGGGATTCGTCTGTTCGCACTTTCGACAGGTAATACTCGTGTTCCGTGGGTCGACGACCGACACCGGGATCCCTTCGGCCGCGGCCTTGTACGCGATCTTTTCCTGCAAGAGCGCGAACGGCCAGTCGTGAATCGGATCGCGTGCCGTTTCGCGGTAGTGCGTCAGATTCTCGATTCGAATTCCGACAGGTGTGTGTCCGGCGGCGAGGTCGACGATCGACCGGGACGCGGTATCGAGCACCTGCTCGGTGTATTTGCGCTGTTCGTCGCGGGACTGCTTGAGCCCTCGAAGGTCGTCCTGTTGCATCAGGCGCTCACGCTTGCGCTGTAGGCGTTCGCGGTAGTGGCGGAACTCCGCGCCGGATTCCATTTCGACGGCCGCCACGCCGTCGCTGTCGACCACCGCGGCCGCATAGATCACACTCTCGCCGATGTCGACGCCAACTGTGGTCGTTGCGTCCGCCGGCCTGTAGACATCGACGGGCCATGAAATCGGGACGTGGGCGGTGAGTCGCCCGCCGTCCGACAGGTGAAACTCGGCGGTGCCGTGGCTCGCGTCGCCGCCCGTGACGCGTTCGAGATAGTCGCGGACGTACGGCCGCGGTGAAATGTGAAACCACTCGGGTTCCCACGGGATGAAATTCGCTCTTAGGCCGAAGCCGCGGTCGTTCTCGACGATCGTGACGTTTTGATTATCGAGCATGAAATACTCGCCGTCGCCGAACGTCGGCCGCTCGCCACCGTCGCCGAGGGCGCGACGGGACTGAAACGCGGCCGCGACGTGCCGCGTCGCGGCGAGTGCCACTTTCGCCCCGACCGTTCGCCCGTCGGTGGGGAACTCTCGCGTTACCAAGCGGTACAGCGTCGGGTTGTTCGGCACCCGTTCGTGCGGCGGTATCGACGCCATCATATCGGCGAGATACGAACACATCGCCTGAAACTCGTCGATCGCGGTTTGGACCTTCGCGTTCTTTCGCTCGCTCGTCTCAAGCGGGATAACGACCGTCTGTGTGACTGTTTCGGTGCCGGTGCCGGCCGCGTACTCGGTGAGCACCTGCTGTGTTTCAGTCGTCGCCATCGTCGAACTCCTCAACCGCGGCGGCGAAAAACTCCTCCCACGTCCACCCGTGGGCATCCTTTGTGTTCCGCGCCCGTTCGGCCAGATCGTCGTCGACGGCGACGTTGATGTGTGTAACCATGTTTGACACATTACTAAGTTAGACCGTAAGATACTTAGTAGTTCCCATCCTTGTATTGAACAAGTCGGTCGTGGCTATATGTCACGCGCCGATACGCGGCTCTTCACCGCGCGTCGTGGGTCGATGTTATCCGCGGCGAGCTCGCCCGCCGTTACGCCCGGTAGGCTGGATCTGGCTTAGATGCATGGGCACGGATCTGCCGCCCGCGATCTGCCGCCGGGATAGGCGAAAAGAGGCGCATAAACAGCGCCCGGCTCACAGCAGTACTACACCAACAGCGGTTGGGGCACAGGCAGTCTACCGCCGACGTGGCCCCGGAAATTACACACCACGCGCCTGCCACGGAGCGCAGGGGGAAGGAACCTTTCACGCCACGAGCGAGCACCCCACCATATATTGAGGGGCGGACACCACACCGCCCCGGAGAATGGAAAAAGAAACCTATTCATCGGAACCCGTTTCGTCGACCCCTCGGCAAACAACCGAGATCGACAGTCGACGGAGATTGCGGTTCCATATCAACCGAAAGAGTGTCTGAAACGGCTGTATCCGGCATGGTTAGAGATAGACCCTTGCGGGGTTGGAGCGCATATTATTACACATTGCTCAGTCACCCCTCGCTAGTTAGAGATAGACCCTTGCGGGGTTGGAGCGCACGCCCGGCGGCGTCGCGGGTTCGTTCGCGGAAGTTAGAGATAGACTCTTGCGGGGTTGGAGCGGTCATATGAACGCTCAATGTACCGATTTCACCGGTTACAGATGTACCCTTGCGGGGTTGAAGCAGCGCGTCGAATTCGATCGCGTCGACGACATCCTCGTTACAGATGGACCCTTGCGGGGTTGAAGCGCGCACCGAAACCCCGACGGCGAAGAGCCGTGGGACCGGTTAGAGATAGACCCTTGCGGGGTTGAAGCACGCCGACTCGAATCCGTCGAGGAGCACAGCGCGGACGTTAGAGATAGGCTCTTGCGGGGTTGGAGCGATCAATTGAGTGACCGGCACTCGGGTTACAGATGTACCTTTGAGGGGTTGAAGCTGCTGAATTACAGCACGGTTAGCAATAGATACGCGACACCGACGAGCGCGATCGCCAACACAACCAGTTGTTGCCACGGCGGCAGCTCCTCGAACGCCACCGTGTCGATCGTTGGGCTCTGGCCATCCGGACCGACAAGCCCGCCCGGAGACGCGGCCACGGCGTTGCCCCGCTGGTTGCTATCTCGTCGTCCCATCTCCGCAGTGGGTTTGTGGACAAAGCGAACGGGTGCTTTCATCTCCATGCCCATCTCCCGGTCGGTGTAGTCCCGCTGGAGCCGCCGCCAGCCGCTCATATCGTCAATCCCACAGGCACAGACGATCACGCCGTCGTATTCGTTCCGATACTCCTCGATTTGCCCACGGAGCTTCTTTGCCTGACTGTTCGTGAAGTTCCGTTTGAGTTCGATCCCGACCGTATCATCGACGGCGAGATCGGCGTTCACCCGGCCGTGTTCACGCTCGACGACGTGCGTGCCCGACGATCCCAACATACCGCCGCGATTCAATGTTTCGTCGAGGTGGTGCTGTAAATCCTGCTGGAACCCACGCTCGTGCTCGTAGGTGTCGCCCGGCACCCACGATTCGACGGCCTCGCGTGTTCTGCGGCCGATCGCCCCCGGTCCAGTTGCCATGCCCCCTATGATCGCGAGGTTGTTTTAACAGTTGGGGCGGTGCGAGACGACGGGGAGGTATTCGCGGCGCTTGAGTTCTGCTAAATCCGGTGTGGCCGCTTTTCATACGACCTTTCGAATCGGCAGGCATGAGCGCCGATCCGAACATAGTGCAAACCGCCGGGGTCTATCTCCCGGAGTCGGTGAAACAGCACGTCCGGCCGTGGTATCACCGCGCCACCGCGCGCCTCGCCCGCCACGTCGGCGACGCCTACCGCTTCCGCCACGACGGCCACGAATACACACTCGAACCGACCACCGAGACGGCGTGGGCGTTCAAGGACGCGGTTCGAGACGGCGAACTGGCCCGCGAGGGCGTCCCGCTCGACGACCTCACCCACGGCGGCGCGTACGACCGCATCATCGACGTGGGGGCGCACCACGGGCTGTATACCGTGCTGTTGAGCAAGCTCAACCCGAGACGCCCGTGGTCGGCCTCGAACCCGAGCGCCGCAATCGCGAGGTCTGCCGGCGGGTGTGCTTGGCGAACGGCGTTGACGCCGCGGTTCGCCGCGAAGTGGTGACGGACCACTCCGGCGACGCCGCGTTTTACGTCGCGCCCGAGGACGGTTCGGAATCGCATACGCTGACACCGACGCGGGGGTTCGACGCCGTTGCGAAGCCGGCGGTCGCCCTGTCGGACGAACTTCGAGACGGCGACTCGGTGTGGGTGAAGATCGACGCCGAGGGGGGCGAGTGGCAAATCCTCCGGGATCTCTTTTCGGCTGACATCTCGGTCGCCGGCATCGTCGAACTGCACCCCGAGAAACTGCCGGTGCCGACGGCGGACGTGCTCGCGTTGCTCGAGCGCGAGTGCGCGGTCGTGGACTGTCTCGGTGAGACGTCGCCGGAGCACCCGGCGGGTGCGGCGATCGAGTTCGAACACAACCGCCCGATGTACCGCTTCGAACGGCCATGAGTCGCGGCGTGCTCTACATGGCCGCGGGCGACGCGTATCTCGCCGAAGTCGAGCGGTCGGCCGCGTCGGTGCGCGGGCAGATGCCCGACACCGACATCGCGATCGCCGCGCCACCCGACGCGGACGTGCCGGGGGTCTTTGATCGACACCTCGCGCGCGAGTTCGACACCGCGACGGACGACAGCGGGCGGACGTGGCTACTCAATTCGACGATTCCGCCGGACCTGTCGCCGTTCGAGAAGACGCTGTATCTCGATAGTGACACCCACCTGTGCGCGGACGTGAGCGAACTCTGGGGCCTGCTCGAACGCGTCGACCTCGCGGCGGCGGCGACGCCCTCGCGCGCGCCGGTGGCGGGCGTACCGGAGCCGTGGTGTCTGATGAACTGTGGCGTCATCGCCTACCGCGATCGCGCGGCCACGCGGACGCTGTTGGAGCGCTGGCGAGACGGCTACCGCGCGGCGCTCGACGCGCAGGGTCGGCCGGTGGATCAACCGGCGTTCGCCCGCGCGCTCTATGGGACCGATATCCGGTGGCACGAACTCCCGCGGCGGTACAACGTCCGCGTGCCGCGAAAAGGCGTGCTCACCGCGAGGGCGAAAATCATCCACGGTCGGCACCCCGCGGCGACACTCGCCGAGATCGCCGCCGAGTTGAACGCGACCGCCCGCCCGCGAGTGTATCGCGAGCGGTCGTATCTGTCGACGCCGACGCACACCCTCGTCGCGAACGGGACGTATCGCTACCACGTCGAACGGACGCTCGCCGAGCACGGCCTCGCGGCGACGCTCAAACGCGCACTCGGGTGTCTCGGCCGGCGCGTGTCGAATCGCGAGGTGTTCGAGCGGTGGGTGCGGCCGCCGCATCACAACCGGCCGGAACCGGGTGCGGATCGACGCGGTGGGTGAGGTCGTGTTTTTGGATCGGTGTGTCCGCTTTTATACCCACCGCGGCAACGCTCCCACATGGCACCCTCAGACAGCCAGCCACCCGACACCGACGACACAGCCGACTTGCGCGAGCGCGTCGCACAGCTCGAACAGACGGTCTCGAAACAGTCCGAACTGCTCAGACGCGTCATGCCCTCGCGGCGTGATTTCGTGAAAATGGGCGGCGGTGCGGCCGTCGGTGCCGCGGGCGTCTACGCGGCGACCGGCGGGGCCGCGGGGCAAACTGGCCCGGCGGGCCAGCAGGGGACCGAATCGGAGCCGAACGACATGTACGCGTGGGATCTGGACGTCCAGAACGGCGCGACGTTTAACGGCAATCCGCTGTCAGGTGTGGGGGCGATGGATGTAGAAAAACGCATAGTTCCAGATATAACGACTGGAACAAGTGAGTTTTTTGTTGAATATAGCGACACGAGTGGATATTCAAACAGTCAAATCCAGCAAATAACTGAAGGGGTGTCAACAACAACGACCGTTATATATTCGTCGCCTCATGCTGGTGGCGGGGGCCTCTGTTTGGTGCAGGGTCGATCATCCGATGTGAGTGGGCGGTTCACCGAGTTGGTCATGTTCCATCCATTCGGTTCGGGGCCAACGGTTATCAATTCTGAGACAAGAGACACGCCAGACGGACGCACATACGCCATTGATGGTGCGGAATTAGAGCTGTCAATGGCCGCAAACACGTATAATATCATCGCCACATCGATGGATATGCAGGCTTCAGGATAATGACTAAAGTAATACTCAAAACCGACGATGGCGATAAGACGCTAACGATTGTCGGAGACTATCCGATTGATGATGCGATAACGGATCATGGATATGACCCCGATGTTGTGAAGTGGTCTGACGCTGAATAGGCGCTCCGGTACTCAACAACCCCCACACACTGACACCAAAAAATAAGAGACCGCGCCTTCAGTTCGTCTCGATCGTCAACGTGCCAGAGCCACCAACGTCGCCGTACTGGCCGGGCTCGTAGCCGTCACGCTCCACGGTGAGCGTCGGGGTATCGCTCGCCGTATCACTCGCCAGCACGTCACCGTTGGAGTTCAACACCTCGAACCGAACCTCCACGGTCACGTCAGTTTGCAGCTCCCCGGCGACGGGGGCGAGTGCCGAGGCGTCGAGGATGCCTTCGGCGACGAGATCCACCTCGAACGTCGCGCTACCCGAGGCCTCGCCGAACAACTGCGCCGAGTCGTCGGTGGCGAGCACTTCAAGCTCGCCCGCGCCGGCGGCGAGTGCCAGCGTCACTTCGGCGGGTTGCACGCCCGACGGGACGTCGTAGCTCCACGCCACGTCGGCGGCGAGCCACACCGCACTTACCGACCCCGTTTCGTCGAGGACGACCGAATCGTCGGCGACATCGAGTGTCGTCGAGGCCTGCGCGTCGGCGGTCGTTGCGAGGGCGTGGACGCCGGCCATGGTGAGCACGCCGCCGCCGGTCGCAGCCGCCCCACCGCGCAGCACGGTCCGGCGCTTCATTGCTCGGCCTCGCGTTCGCAATCGAGACACCGGCCGTCGACGTGATACAGCACGTCGTGCCGTTCGCAGTGTTCGATTTCGTCATCCCGCAGGCCGATTTCGTCGCGCCCCGGTGGTGTCGCCATCAACTCGGTCACGTCGATTTCTCGCGGGTAGTTCATCGCAGCGCCTCGCGAAGGATGTCGCCGAAGGACTCCCGGTAGTGAATCGAGCGCCAGCCTCTTTTAGAATCGACGTAGCCGATCCACGCGGCGAGCCGGCGATCGGTCAGGTCCACGGTCCGTTCGATCGAGCCGTCGGCGGCGACCACCACCACGCGGTCGTCGTACGGCGAGTGGTGATGCACCGCGCCCGTGCCGTCGATCCCGAGGGTGTTCGGGCGATCGAGTGCGTCGAGTGCGTCTGTGCTGTCGTGCGGGGCTTTAATATCCCCGGCTGTCTTAGTTGACATTGTCTACCTTCGTAGACACCCCGCCGCGGGCGTTCCATCGCCCCCGGCATCTGTGTCAAAAGTGCCAGATAGCGGCGGGTGTGTCTATACAAATACCACGGTGTCTGACCCCTTAACAGTTGCGTATTGTCATGCAGAGTTGCCGGACTCGCGCAATTCAGCGGCCACCGACGCGGCGATGAAATGTCCGCGTTCGCCCCGGTCGATTTCGACGAGGTCGCCATCGCCGAGCGCGTCGGAGTCCACCTTCAACACGTCGCCGGATTCGAGGAGTTGGCCGAGATAGTTCGTCGCCGTTCGGCGTTCGAAGGTCGCCCCGTGGAGCTTCGCCGTCCGCCAGACGTCCACCCCGCGCATCGCCGTCCCCGACGCTTCGAGTACCGCGAGCAGCTGTGCGCGTCGATCCCGGGGAGCCATACGGCCGCTATCAGCGCCATCCTGTTTAACTTCGGCGGAGTTGTCCGATTGCTGCGATGTTATGCAATCACGCTCGTCTTTAGGCATGCTTACGTGTTATTGGGCAATGTTTATAAGAACGGGCTTCGATATCGAGCGTATGCGACTCGAAACCGACGGTCGCGGCGGGTGTGGTCGAGTATGACTGAGAGCGAACGCGAACGGCACGACGGCTGCGGCTGCACGAACGGTCGGCTTGTCGGTGACGCCCCGGCGTGCAAGGAAACGCACCCGGACGGCCGACTCGTCTGTACGCGAGAGTTGGGCCACGAGGGGGCGCACGAGGCGTGTAGCCCGAGCGAACATCCGAAAGCGAGGTGGTCGGCGTGACGGACGACCCTGAACAGGGGGCGGCTGCTGCCGCTCGTCGCGCGAAACAACAGAACTGCGACATCCCGAACATCGTCAGGGCCGGACAACCGATCGGCGAGTGCCCGTCGTGTGGGCACCGCTTCGACTACAGCCGGGGCACGGATGTCCACAACCTCGACCGGTGTCCCCGATGTGGATCTGACGACTGGCACAAGTGGGGATACCGGTACAACGGCGAGGAGATCCGGCGCGACGACGCATGGGATCGCTACGACGAACCGCCATCGGTGCAGTCCGATGGGGGCGGGTCGCGATGAGTGCTCGGTGTGAGAGCGGTGTCGAACGGCCCACGGTTCCATTTGCAATCGTGGCCGAAACGTGGGTTGAAAAGGGCGATGGTCGGTATCAAGTCAAATACCGATACGAAGGGATGCTGAATGGCGAGCGGACGAAAGCCATCATCCCGGAAAAGTCGGGGAGGGATCGGGCCGAGGAGATCGCCGAGGACTTCGACGGTGTTCGCCTCGAATGGGGGCATTTCATTCCATGAACAATACTGAGCGCATTCCCACCTGTGAGAACTGTGGCGTAAAACACCAGTGGATTCTCTCCTTGAACAGCATGGTCCGTGTTGTCAACTTCGAGTGTAACGAGTGCGGGTGGCAACAGACCCGCACGCTAAACACGGACACCGACCGGCCGGAGGACTCGCCATGACGGACGCATACCGCTGCGACGAGTGCGACACGTTCGGCGACGGCGACGCCCCGCTGTCGCTCTCGATGCGGATCGAGGGCGACGACGCGGGCCTGCTCGGTGGCCTGTTCGGGGTGAACGGCGGGCCGTCGGAGACCTACGACTTCTGTTCGATCGCGTGCGCAGAGTCGTTCGACTTCAATGCGGTCCGCGAGGGGCTTATCGCCGAGGTGGACGACAAACAGCAGGTGCTCGATGCCGACGTAAGTGGTGCGTCAGGGGTGGTTGAAGAATGACAGAGCGCGAAACGGTTCCCGTCGCCGACATCCCGAAGCGGATGCTCGGTAACCTACTGCACGACGGCCCCGACGGCCAGTGTGCATACATGCACGCCGGGATCGAACAGCGGTGTTCGAACGCCGCCGACGCGCACACGTTTTACGAACACGGTGACGAGTACGTGCGGGTCGAAATGTGCGCCGAGCACGCCCGCGAGGACGTGCCGAGATACGACGAGTGGGAACAGGCGGTGCTATCGGAATGACTGAGACCGGCAGGGGAGACGAGTTCCCAACAGACTGGTGGCACCTTCCGATACTGTTCGGTCTCTTGGTCGGCTTCGGCTGGATATACGTGCCGAGCGCGTTCAGTCGCCGCGACTGGGGATACCTTGCCGGTGTCGTCGGCGCGTGGGCGGTGTCCATCGGCGTTTTCATCGGTCTCTGGACGATTGTCGAGCGCGGGTATGTCGATCCCGTGTTCGAGAGTATCCATCGATGGATCGGACAGGCCGCGGCGGCGGTGCGTGCGGCCATCGAGTCGGTCGATCCGTTGGCCGCCGGGGCGCTGTTGATTGTGGTCGGCGGCGGGCTGTTCGCCTGCTCGATCGTGACCTACTATCGAGACGGTGATTCGAATGAGTGAGACCGACGCGCCTCGGTGGGCGCGGGTGTGGGAGGCCGTCGTGCCATCCAACCAGACAATCATTACAGGCCTATTCGGAATCTGGGTACTGACTGGTGCCTTTGTGATCTGTTCGCTTCTGTTCGGCTCTATCGCCGGTGCGGTTTTACACGGTTCCACAGCGCCGGCATGGTCCTTGTCGAAAACAATCTGGGTCGGTGCCCCGATTACACTCGTCATCGCGGCGTTCGCCGCCGCGAACTGGTACGCACACACCCGCGCAAAGGACGGTGGTTCAAATGACTGAGACCGAACTCGCACTCGCCGCCGGACGCGTGGGCGACGTTTGCGACGCGATTGATGCCGAGGTCTCACCGGCCGTCCGCGACCGCGCCGAGGGATTCGCCCGCCGCGCCGACCACGAACACCCGATCAACCGCTCGCCCGGCGTGGTGGCCGCGAGTGCGGTGTATCTCGCCGCGTTGCTCGAAAACGAAAAGATAACACAACGGCCGCTCGCCGACGGCGCAGGGGTGAGCACGACCGCGATTCGAGAGTGTTATCACGAACTGTTCGAACACGAGGGGCTCGGCGAGCAGTTCACGCTGGGAAAGCGAAGCGGGGGCGACGGAGGTGACGAACCGATCGCGGTGCTCACCACGCCGCCGGTCGTTCGCGTATGCATCGGGGTCGTGATTGCGCTTTTCGTCGGGGTGCTCGTCGCGCACCACCTCCTCGTCGAATCGGCGGGTGTGGACACCTACCGCGGGTTTGCCGAGAACGCCCCGACGGTCGTGGACCTGTGGCCGGTCGTCGCGCTGGTGGCGCTGTTGGCGCTGGCCGTTACGGCGTGGCCGTACGTGCTGGGAGGGGTCGGACGATGAGCGACCAACACGGCGCAACCACGGTCGATGTTCCGATGGCGGTCGAGAAAGCATGGCACCTGATTCAATCGGAATTGCCCGTCGCTTCGTGGGCCAAGGGCGCGTCGGTACACGAATTTAGCCTGATTGATGAAACGGGCCATTTCGCCTTTTCGTTGGTTGCGGACGGACACCACGGAAGCGCGGTCATCTACCGGACGGATGTGGCATATTCCGACGCGCTGGAGCGCGACACGCTCGATGTCTTGGAGACCGATGCTGACCGGCCAGAGGGTGCCACGATGAGCGACGAGACCGAGCGGTGCGAAACGTGCGAAGTGCGTGATTGGGGACTCGACAGCGACGGTCAGTTGGTCCCGGTGTGGGAGAACCCCGCGGACTACACGCGGGGCGAAGGCCCCGATTATATCGGGTGCACGAACTGTGGGACCATGCGCCCGGTGGGCGAGGACGCCGACCGATCGGGAGCGGGGCCATGAACGACCGTCGAATCGGACGCGACGACCTCGATAACTGTTGGTGCTGTGGTGGGTTACACGACAGTCCGAAAGCGCTCTGTCCGGCCTGTGACGACGCGGGGTGTCGGCACTTCGGCGGCGAGTGTCGGAGTGACCACCAGCCGGTTGTTTCGGACGGTGGTGCCGACGTTGGCGATGCCGAACAGTACCGCATTGAGGCAGAAGCCGTTAGTAAAGACTCTGCATACACCCTTCGGCAGGTCATCGAGGATAACGTCGACCTTCGGTTAATTGCCTTCGATCCAGCGACCGCGGAGGTCGACCTATCGGGAGACAACCCATGAACACCCAGCGCGACCCCGATCCGCACGGCATCGTCCCCGACGCGTTTCTCGATCGATTCCCAGAGGCCGACACGATTCGGGAGGCGCTCGAGCTGGCCGAACGCGAATTGAGCGAGACCGACCCCGACACGATGCCGCGGTGCCCGCGGTGTAAATCTGAGAACATCCGTACGAAACGTGATCGCGGGCGCAAACAGCCGAATCGCCGGGGGGGGGCCATGAAGTGCTGGTCGTGCGATAATCACTTTGACGATCCATTGCCGCCGGTCGCGTCGCGGGCGGGGGTGCAGGGGTCGATCGCCGACGAGGGCGAGGTCGCACTCGATGTCCCGCATTGCCCCGACTGCCACCAGACCGACCGCGTGCGTGCGTACCGAAGCGTCGAGGGGCAGCCGCAAAACTGGAAGTGTGAGGACTGCAATCGCCACTTCAACGACGGCGACGAGCCGGTGCCCGAACCGCGAGACATCGGCGAGCAGGCGACGCTGGGGGAGGCGAGTCGATGAACGGTGATACCGACCGCCCGGCGAAACTCGGGCCGACAATCAGAATGGCGAAGTATTGGCCGAACGGGACCGATCCGAAGGGGCTTGATCACTACACCGACCTTGAGGACTTGGTAGCGGATACCGACCGAGAGGCCGACTGATGAACAGCGATACAGAGACGGTCTACATCAACGACAACCCGATCGGCGAGACCGAGGTCTACCACGCGCGACAGTTCCATGCGACGAAGCACCGCTGGACAGCCCAACACACCCGCGAGACGACGGCCGCCGAGGCCCAGGCCGAGGGCTATCGGCCGTGCAAGCAGTGCTATCCCCACCGGACGGCCGACGCATGCCCGGCGTGTGGACACGGCGGCGATGGGGACGAGGACCCCGACACCGGCCAGAGGAAGTGTCCGAACGACGACTGTCGGGTTGCCAGTTTTTACGCAGAGGCCGACCGATGACGCTCTGGCTCGCGATCGTCGTCGGCTGGCTCGCGATGGGGTGCTTTGTCATCGGGTATGGACTCGGGTGGATGCAGGCGCGCGGCGGGGCGGAGTGATTGTTTTCGGAAGTGTCGGAAGTGTCCCGTTCCTTTGTGGGTAAGTATGGGAAATATTTATTATGATGGGGTACTATGTACCACATAGAGGGAGACAACATGAGCCAAACCGACTACGACATTTCCGAGGGTGACGAACTCGAAATCACGATCCGCTCGATGGCGAGCGGCGACGAACAGACTGGGACGATGACGGCGCTGGCGGACCAGCAGGGCGGGACGATCCAGCTCGAGGATACCCACGGCCGGACGATGAAGGCCATCTTCGCCGCCGACCTCGGCCGCAAATACGACGACAGCATCGCCGGCCTGATGATGCAGGGCGACAAAATCGCGGAAGTCATCGACATCGAGGTGGCCTGAGATGTCCACTGCGATCGTCCCCTGCGCCGGATGTGGCGAGGACGTCAACACGATGGAGGGCGCACCGGCCTGTGAGAACTGTGGGACGGACAAGCTCGAATCGCTGGAAGCGCACCACGAATGACCGACGTCGAAACACTCGCCGATCATATCGCCGCAACGACGGCCGCGCGCGGTGTCGATCTGTTCGCTGTCGAAGAGTGTGGCTTCTCACCGACCGAGTGGGCCGAGATGACCGGACGAGACCGCTCCACAGTCGCGCGGAACGTTCGCCGCGCGGTCCGATCCGAGGACTAATTTTATACCCCCGGCGGGCTGATTGCTACCCGTTCCAGCCGGTGCGAAGCGACGTTGAAGCTGGCGTTCGGACCACACGATCCGTTCCAGCCGGCCCTTTTGACAGTCAATCGGAAATCCGGAAGTGGCCCTGTAACACCTCTTAGTAAGCTCTGCGTACCCGGTGGCATGGCACAGAAAAGCGCCGAGATAACCGTGCAAGAGTACGGCCGCGTCGAAGATGTGATCCACAGCTATATCGACGAACGGGCGACGGAGCTCCCGACGCGCGAGATCGCCCGGACGGCGGACGTGACGCTCCCGAAGGTTCGCGAAGCACTCGCGCACATGGCGCTCAAACACGACTGTCTCGTGGACGCGGGGGCGGGTGAATGGCGGCTCGAGCTGCCAGAGGAATGATTATGCGCACTCGTGTGCGCCGCGTTCGATGCGCTCGGGGAGACCCACGCGGTGGCATATTGGGCATTCGACGAGTTCGGTCGGTCGGTCGGGATCGACGAGTTCGAGAATCGCGCGAAAGTGGTCCTTCGCGTCTGGATCAACGGCACGGCTCAACCCCTGTGCCGCATGCATGCGAACCTGCTCGTCATTCATCGCTCGGCCACCAGCGGGCGCTCGCGTCCGAATTCGCGAAGCTGGGTCTGTCGGCAGTCGAAGAAGACCGACAGCGCGCGGGCGGTCGGATGGGAGAGTCCCGAATCGCGTTGTTCCGAAACAGGCGCGGGTGTCATTATCTATTGTTTCGTAACAATCCCACAGGCATAAAGTTTTTGTTTGGTAACAATAAATTACACATGCATGAGTGTCTCGATGGACGAGTCAAACACCGACGACGATCTAAAGCGGCTGTTCGAGAACACAGACGATCCCGTGCTCACCGCCATCGACGTGGCGGGCGAGCTGGGGATCTCCCAGCAGGCCGCATACAACCGGCTGTCGAACGCGTCGGACGCGGGGCAACTGACCCGGAAAAAGGTCGGTGCGCGAGCGGTGGTCTGGTGGCCGGTGCGTCAGGGCTCCGGGGCGAATTCCTCGCGGTAGATGTCGGTGCCGACGGTGGTAAGCCACCACACGACGGCCTTCGAACCGACCTTTTTTCGCTTCGCGATGCCGCGCTCGTGAAAGGAACTCAATTTGTTGTACGCCGCCTGTTGAGTGACGGCGACCGCCTTCGCCAGCTCGGGTGCGGTGAGGACCGGGTCCGGGTGAGTGTGCATCGCCCTGATGTATTTGAGGTCGTTTTCCGCATACTCGACGCCGCCCATTGTGAGACCGGTCGATGTACCGAAATAAAAACCCCGGTGAAGTCGAATTGCTTGCTTCCTATCTATTGTTACAAAACAATTAAGTATGTGGAGTACGCTACACCTACTCATGACTCTCGCGAGTGGCTCGGTGCGACCCACGAAAAACGCGCCGAGCGTGCCAAGAGCACGCCGACGCTCCGTGGGAGTCTTGGTGATAAGACCATGTATACAAACGCGACACGCGTAAAAGGGCTTTTCGGCCCGACGCGACAGAGTGGTATAACGCAGGGACAGCGTACCGGCGATAGGGGAGGTTTTCGGCGATGAACTACGCCGTCGAACTGCCGACCGAGAACCACGACGCCGAATGGCTCGAGCACTACGGCGACCGTGGTGGGTTGAACATCGTCTGTGGCGAATCGTCGACGGCACCGGGAGAGGGTCCGGTGGTCATCGTCGCGGCCGGCTGGGGGCACATCGACGTGTGCCCGGTCTGTGGGGCCGAGATCGACCTGTCGACGGAGGAACTATGAGCACCGAGTCGAACGGCCGGTGTGAGAGCGACATCGAGTGGTCGGACGTCGAACGGCTCATATCCGACCTGAAGAACGACGGGTACAAACCCACGGTGCTGGAGGGAGTTCCTTCGGACGCGCGGCGGAAAAAGCAAATATACCTCTCCGTTGATCGTTCTGGGGGTATGGATACCGACCGACCGCAGGGCGGTGATTCGGCATGACTCCCGAGCAGGTCGATCGGCAAAGAGGCGGTACCGAGCGAGTCTATGGGTGGTGCCATACCTGCCGCAAATCCATAGGAGTCGCGATGACTGACAAGGAATCCCGATTGTTGGATTTGTCGCACCAAGATGAATTGCGGACTCACGCGACGAGTTGGGCCGGCGAACGGTACGGTTCGGACGCCGACCGATCGGGAGAACAGCCATGAGCGGTGTCGAACCCCACGAGATCGTCCCCGACGGCGTGAGTCTGGATGGGATTCGCGCCCTCCAGACGCAACATTCGACGGGCGTTCGGAAAGCCTGCCCGAACGAGGACTGTCTGGAGCGCGTCGACGGGCGTGGGTCGCTCAAGATCCGACGACGGACCGGGAGTGTCGGGACGCGTTCGATCCCCTCGGGTAAGGCGTACTCGTGCACCAACTGCGGCCACGAGTTCGACGAGCCGATTCTCGTCGCGTGGGACGGTGACGTAAAATGAGTTGCGCGGATTGCGGTGAATCGTGTTCGGGGCGGCTCTGCCGGACCTGTGAGCAGATCCGCGGCAACGAACGCCGCCACGGCGTCCCGGCCGACTACGACGACGCAGGCGGTGGGGAGAAATGAGCCGTCTGGGGTATAAATGCGACAAGTGCGGGACGGAGATTCGGGGGCGCGATCCGGCCGCGTACGTCGGACGGAACGGCGAGCAACAAGAACTGTGTTCGCCGTGTTACGAAGAGTTCCACGACGAACGGGAGGCCGGCGCATGAGCATCCAGCGCGAGACCGAATGGATGCCGTGGTGTGTGCGCTGTGAGGCGTTCTCGGTTCCGCAGGCCGACGGCACCTGTGGGCGCTGTGGGACGGCCATCCAGCACCGGGAGGGCGCGACATGAGCGATCGGTCTGCGGGCGGAAGTGACGACGACAGGGTGGTGATGAAGGAAGGCCGTTTCGGGGTCGAGAAGCCCCACGTCCGCGTCGGGTTCGGCACCGCCGTTCTGGAGGTGCCTGTGAGAATCCGGAACCCGAGTACGGAGCGACGGCACGACCTCCGGAACCTGAGCGACGACGGCTATCTAAAGCCATTCCTCGCCCTCTACCACCACTTTACGAATCGGTCGGAGGACATCATCAACGTCGGGTCCGCGCCCGTCCTCACCTTCGACAGGGACCGGTTCGAATACCGCGAGATGGACGGTCAGCACGTCCTCGTCAAGCGGGACGCCGAGACCAAATTCGAGGAGATGGTCCTCGACGGTGAGCATGTCGAGGGGGGCGGCCCATGAACGACGAAGCGGGCGTATTGGCGCAGATACAGGAACGAACGGCCCCGGAGCCTGACGGCGTGCAGAGTGCCCGCGGGAACCTGTGGACAAGCAACCGGCGGATGCGTGGCGACGCGGTGAAGCCCCACACCGAATACACCAAAGCGGGCCTGAAGGACGCGATTGTGACACTCGCTGAGCGTGGTGAGATCGTCCGCTGGCATGGGATTCTCGCCCCCGCGACGGACGGTCATCTCAAAGCGATTATCGAGAACGAACGAAAGGCCGAGATAACGCGAGCGTTGCTCGTCGGGCTGTGTAATGAACTCAGGTCTGCCGACGATAATGCCGAGGAGGGCGACCCATGAGCGACCACCCGGCTGCGTGCCCCCACTGCGGACAGACGGGGGAGTTCGATGCGCTCGGGACGTTCGCGCGCCGCGTCGATCGGCTCCCCCACGACGCGATCGAGGAGCGGTTCGATCGGTGGTCGAAGTTCCACTGTCCCGACTGTGGCGAGGTGTTCGCCCTGCGCTACGAGACGGTTCGAGAGGGCGAGGATGCGGGCGCGGTCGAGGGGTTAGAAGCATGATCCGCAAGCGCGAAACCGCCGCGTTCCGCGACCAACAGGCCGACGCGATGGGAAGCGTCAACGACACCGTGGACTGTGCCGACGATGAGTGTGACAGCGCCGAAACGTGGAAAACGATCAAAGAGAGCGACGACTGGCAGGTGTCGAACGATCCACAGCTCCCGCTGTTGTGCCCGTCGTGCGCCGATCGGACGTCCGATGAGACGTGCACCCCCACGGAAGCGCGTCATGAATCGAATCGGAGTCTTGGGGAATACTCGCGGACTGGGGACACGGACACAGACCAACCCCGGACCGACGGTGGCGTGTCCACGTGTGAGAACCCCGAGGCGGACTGCCACCGCGAACCCACGCGAGAGGTGTCGTGGGGCGAAGATATCACGTCGGAGACGCCGCGGGTGGATGTCCGCCTCTGCGATCCGTGTGCCAAAATCCTCGAGCGCGGGACCGTCATTTCCCCGAACGAGCTGGATATCGGCCACCCTGCCGACGCGGCGGCCAACGGAGGTGCGTCGGACCGATGAACACGACCGACTGGGAGTTTCGGGCCGGCGACGAGATCGAAAAGCCGGCGGTGGTTCGACTCTCCATCGGTGACGGGGGGGTAGAGCACAACGAGTGTATCGTCAAACGGCGGTTGATGAACGTGGACTCGGGGAAGCGGTACTACCACGTCGAAACTCCCCTTGGCCTGGAGTTGTGCGCCGCGCGGACGCTCGAGGGCGTGTATCGCGTGGTCGAAGGTGCCGCCGAGCAGCCCCGAACGGACGGCGGAGTCACAACCCGCGAACGGGTCGTCTTCACCGATGCGTACGACGGAATGGCCGAGGAACTCGACGTGCTGGTCGGTGACGCCGGATTCATCGTCCCGGCGAGTCGAAAGATTCCGGCCGACGACCGCGTGCTCGTTCAGTTCGACGAAAACAGGACCGGGCGACCGGGGGGCGAACGGCACTGGATTCCCGAGGGGTGTCTGGAGCCGGAGGGTTCGGAGATCCGGGCCGACGGTGGTCGCGTGCGAGCGTGCCCACAGTGCAATTCGTCGCGGCTGAAGCGCCGCAAACCGAAGTCGTCGCTGTCGCCGCTGCCCGCCTCTGCGCCGAAATACCGCTGTCGGGACTGTGGACACACGTTCGACTCGCCGACCGAGCGGGAGTCGTTCCACGGCCTGAGCGAGGCCGCCAAAGCGCTCGTGAGTGCGGACCCCGACGAGTTCGAAATTCGGACGGATGGTGGGGCCGACGCCGATCGGCTCGCCCACCGCAAGCACAGCCGCTCCAGCACCGACCCGGCCACGCGGCGGCGGTGTCCCGAGTGTGGCTCGCTGCAGGTGAGTTCGGTGACGCGGGGAACCGAGCACCCCGCGACCGCCGAGCCGGTCGATCGGTGTGATAAGTGCGGCGCAGAGTTCGGTGCGGGGGTCGATCGCGATGACTGAGAGTGATACCGACCGCTTCGCCGAGTCCACGACGCGAAAGTGGGGCGTCGTCGACGACGCGATCCCCGAGGAGGACGTGTACCGCCACGACGAAAACCCGGTGTTAGTCAGTCAGTTCGGCGAGGGGGAGAAATACTGGATCCATCTCGGGAGTCGCGTCGGGCTGGACACGACGATCATGTTCGACTCGCTCCGGTGGGAGCCGGGCGAGTACGGCGGCACGCTCTGGTTCGAGCGCGACTGTGGCGACGAGAGCGTGACGGTTGGAAACGTCGACTGGCATCCCGCGACGCCGATGCGAAAGCTCGGGTTGGTCGGCGAGTGGCTGGCCGAGCGGATCGATCTGAGCGAGTACCGCTCTGGAGTCGACTGTCCGAAGTGCGACGGCGAGATACTCCACATCGGCCTGCATTCGACGTGTGAGAACCACGAGTGCGATCTCTACACCGAAGGGTACATCCAGCCACCGGAGGACGATGGTGATGAGTGAGAACGATACTGAGCGGCCGAAGTGGGAACACCTCGGGAACCCGTGGTGCTCCGCCGAGGAGTTTAGATGTACTGGATGCGACCGCGTTCGGTACATCTCTAACCGGAGCGACCGTTTTCAAGAGGCCGGTGAACCGGATCCGTGCGGTTGCTCCGTAGACGCGGATGTCGAGGTGATCGGTGCCGATGACTGAGCCCGAGACCGTCGGTGAGCTCGACGGCGACACGTGGCTGTGGACGATCCCCAACAGCACGTTCGCCCACACAAGGGAAACCTGTGACCTGTTGAACGACAGTCCACGGACGCCGAAACGGAAGCGCGCCGCGATCCTGTTCGACGACAGAGAGCTGTGTCGGGACTGTACCGGCGTGGCCGAGAACGGAAGAGGCGGCGGTAATCAACCCATGCTACCAAAATCGACGGAGGTCACGGACGGATGATTTCGTATCACGCCATGTGGTTTATGAATCCCATTTCACACATCGTCAGAATCGTCGGCCTGCTCGGCGCGGATGAAGTCGTGGACCGCCTGCCGGACCCAGATCCGGCGCGTGCGGTCGTCCATGTCGTAGTCGGCGTCGTCGAGCGCGCGCTCGACCTCGATCAGTATCTCCATCGCTTCGAGAATCTGGCTGGTTCGCGAGTCGTCCTCACACACGATGCGCTCGAAGCGTTCGACGACATCGGACCCCTCGGGAATCCAGATGCCGATCGTCCCGCCCGTCTCGTCGGACATGCGGACGTGGGCGAGCGGCACGTGGTTAATGCTATCGGAGGGTCGCCATGACGCACACCTGCGCCTGCGGTTTCGAGGCCGCGTCGATGGGCGCGTTCGTCGACCACGTGAGCGACGAGCACGACGCGTTCGACATCGCCGTCAACGCGCTGCTGGCAGAGCGTCCCAGCACGGCCGGACCCGAGGTGACGCCATGACACCAACAGCCGGGCTGCAAGGGCCGACATCCGAACCTGCAAGGAAAAATACGCGATCGCCCGAGGGCGCGGCATTGGCCACGCTGGAAAGTGCAGCACGCAGCGAGATAAGAGCCTGTATCCCCGCCGTCCAAATTCATACCGGAGGAGTTCCCTGCCGTCCGATATGCCGCGTTTTAAGTGCTGGCCGGTCGCCTGCAAGCCTTGCAGGAATCGGTGAGACAGGTGTCCTGCAAGGATCGCGAGTGTGGGCGTTCGTGGGTGGTGTCGCGACATGACGAGTACTGGTTCGTCTACGGGTGATACCGAACAGCCGTTCGAGGAATGGCTGACCGAAAAAGTAGAAGAATGGAGGGGTGTCTACAAGGACGGGCCGAGGACCAAGGACAATGCACGACGAAAGGATGTTGCACTCGGTCGGCTCCGCGCGTTCCGTGACGCTCGGACTGAATACCTAAACCGTTCTGTGGACTCGGAGACCGACCGATCCACGAGAGGCCAGCCATGAAGTTGAATCGCCCCGCGAACACCCGCGAGCGGCCGACCTTTCCCCAGTTTCGCGAGCGGTTCGGGGAGGACCCCGCCCGCATCCTGCATTCGGATCTCGACCCGACGCCGCGGCTCAAAGCGATCGAGGATCCCGACCTGTTGCGCGCGTACATCCACGTCGAGGCCGAACGCGACACGCCCGATCGGACGTTGATCGGCTGGTGCAATCGGCGGATTGAGACGCTCGAAGAGAGATCGGCGGTCGATGGTGAGGTGAGTGATCCATGAGCGACGCAGAGACCATTCCGTTCGACGCCGTGGGCGAGACGACACTCCCGATCGTCGAGTTGCTGACCGGGCGTGGCTTCATCACCGGCAAAAGCGGATCGGGGAAATCGAACACCGCCTCCGTCGTCGTTGAAGAGCTTCTCGACCGCGGGTTTCCGGTAATGATCATCGATACGGACGGCGAATACTGGGGCCTGAAGGAGGACTACGAACTTCTCCACGTCGGGGCGGACGAGGAGTGTGACCTTCAGATCGGTCCGGAGCACGCGGAAAAACTCGCTGACCTGGCGTTGGCGCAGTCCGTTCCCATCATCCTCGACGTGTCCGGGTACCTCGACGAAGACGAAGCGAGCGCACTGGTTAGAGAGACGGCATCGGCACTGTTTTCAAAGGAGAAGAAACTCAACAAGCCGTTCCTCCTGCTCGTCGAAGAGATCCACGAGTACCTGCCCGAAGGCGCTGGGAGCGACGAGACCGCGCGGATGCTGACCCGCGTGGCAAAGCGCGGGCGGAAACGTGGTCTCGGTCTCTGTGGGATGTCACAGCGCCCAGCAGACGTCAAGAAGGACTTCATCACACAGTGCGACTGGCTGATGTGGCACCGGTTGACGTGGGAGAACGATACGAAGGTTGTCGGCCGCGTTATTGGCACCGATTACAGGGAGTCGGTACAGGACCTCGCAGACGGCGAGGCATTCCTGATGGCGGACTTTCTCGACGACGACCGCCAGCGCGTCCAGGTCCGACGAAAGCGGACGTTCGACGCGGGCGCGACGCCCGATCTCGGCGACTACGAGCGCCCCGAACTGAAGAGTGTCGGTGGTGACCTCGTTTCCGAACTCGAAGGAATCTCCGATCGCGAACAGCAGCGCCAGGATCGGATCGCCCAGCTCGAAGCCGTCGTCGATGAGCGAGAGGCGACGATCGACGACCTCCGGGACGAACTGCAACAGGCCAGAGACATGACCGATATGGCAGACAAGTTCTCGGAAGCGTTGATAGAGTCCGCCAGCGGTGACTCCGGCGAAGCGATCGAATCCCAGATCGAAGAGATCAAAGAGGAAAAGAACGCCCGGATCGCCGAACTCGAGCGGGGGAACGAATCGCTTCGCGACGAGCTTCGCGAGCGTCGCGAGGAACTCACCGAAGTGCGAGATCGCGTCGACGAACTCGAAGAGTACGAGCAAGCGGTCGAAAATCTCGACGAGCTTCGCGAGGCCGCCCAGCGGATGACCGACGCGCTGGGGGTCGAGACCGGGGGCGACGACAAACTTCGCGAACGAGTCCAACGGCAATCCGACGAGATCGACCGCCTGCAGGCCGAGGTGCAACGGCTCGAAGACGCAAGTGACGCGCCACGCGTCCCGACCGAGTACCGCGAGTTCGTTTCGGATCCGGTTGTCGAAGCCGCGATCGAAGATGCGACGAGCCAGGCCACCACCTCCCAGCGCTACGTCAAAGGCGTGGTGGCCGCGATAATCCAGGAGGGTGGCCCCGTGGACTACGAGACCGTCGCCGAGTATCTCGGGTTGAGCGGGACCGAACACGTCTCGAAAGCCAAGTCCGCGCTGGAGGCCCGTGGTGTCGTCACGGAGGTGTCCAAGCGGCCGATGGAGATCGACTTCGACATGGACGCGATCGCCGAGATCAAAGCCCGGAACGAACGGCGTAAGCAGGCCGAATCGATCATGGAGGATCTATGAGCTCGCAGAGTAAGGAGATCGGGACGGCGATCGAAACGCAACTCTGCCAGCAAAATGACTGGGAGCGCGTTGATGGCGCACTCGAGGAGCCGGACGCGATCAACGACAGCGGCGAACCGTTCGAGATCAAGGGGGCCCGAAAAACGATCAGTAACGGTGAGGGGGAGACTGCCGGTCGGTTCTATCTCCGGTACCGGGCGCATCAAGCCCTCATCGAAAACGATGGCAGCTATGCGCTATCGGTGTATGAGTATGCCGACGGCGCAGACATCGAGATCCTCGTAACCGAGATCGTCTCGGCGCAGGACGTCGACGAACTGATCGGGGACTGGACAACCGTCGATCGCCCCGGTGAAGTAGCTGTCGCGAAGTTATCTCATCACTGTTTCGACCTGCTTCCGGAGCTGGGCTCGGGGCGTTCCAACGGAGGTGGTCGTGATGTCTGATCACAATCGGGGTCGATTAGCCCACGCGACCGTGGAGTGTTGGCGCTGCGGCGAAGCGCGGTACACATTTGAGTCGTGTCAGTACTGTGGGGCGTTCGGTAAACGGCTCACGAAACGCCAGCAGCGAGGTGACGTCGCATGACGAAGTACGACGTTCCGGACGACCACTGGGAGCGTGACGAGCCCGCCGGCCCGCCAGCGTGGAAATCGGACACCTCGGCGGCGAGTATCGAAATCGACGTTCAACTGCACGACGAGGGCTATCAGACCGACGAGAAGTGGACAATCCACTGCACGGACCGGCACGACGACGGCGGGATTGTCGCCGGCTATGCCATCAAGCACCAGAACAAGGGGAATTACTGGCGAGAAGGCGACCACTGGCGCAACGCGGTGGATTTCGTCGATCTTCCTAGGCGCGTTCGACAGCGTGTGGCCCACGTCCTGAATCGTTCTCTGGAAGACATCACGCCGGGGTCACGGACGATTCAGCGGGTGGATGGGACCGGGATCGCCGACCGCGACGGTCAGACTAGCAACGACGCTGTGGGTCGTTCCGAAGGGGGTGATCGCCATGTCTGAGAGTGGTATAGACCACGGTCCAGATCTCTGCATCGCAATGTGTGGGGACTACCAGTGTGAGGGGTTCAACGGGCACGAATGTCCCCATTTCGCCCTTGGCGGCGACATCGAGTGGACTGGTGGGTCTGTTCCTAGATACGCAGGTACGGGTTCCGAGGAGGCCGATCGCCATGTCTGAAGGCGGTGTCGAACGGCCAGATCCCAAAGACGATCCGTTCGTCTGCTCCATCTGTGGATGCTACATCGGCCAATTCTCCGGCGACTACTGTGACGGTTGCGCCCGCGATATTGGCGTCAAACCACCGCTACGCCGCTGTATTGACTGCGGCAAACGATACCCCGAGGAGGGGATGGTCGGGATTGACGTATCGCAGCCGGACGAGTACTACCCCACGTTCGAGTTCGTTTGCCGCGGCTGTTCAACCACGGATACCGAGGAGGCCGCCCGATGACGGACGGAATCGAACTCGGTCAGATAATGCAATTTGTCCGGAGGATCGGAAGTCGGGTAGTGTTGGAATGTCCCGACTGCAAAAAAAAGACCACAGTACCGGCAGGTACATTCGCGATTTGCGATTGTGATACCGAGGAGGCCGATCGTCATGTCTGAGCACGAGCCTTCGCAGTTCGTCGACGCGCGGACAAGCGCCGTGCTCAGCGACGATCGAACGTATCGCTACCGGCTGCGGCGGACGTGGGACGACGAGAAGCCGACCGTTGCATTTCTTATGCTGAACCCGAGCACGGCCGACGAAACCGAAGACGACCCGACGATTCGGCGCTGCATCGGCTATGCGAAACGGTGGGGCTATGGGACGCTCCTCGTCGGGAATCTGTTCGCGCTTCGGGCCTCCAATCCGGCGCAGCTCGCCGAGCACCCTGATCCCGTGGGGCCTGAGAACGACGAGTACCTGCGATCGATCTGCTCGGACGATCCTCTCGTAGTCGCGGCGTGGGGACAGAACGGCACACTGGACGCTCGCGGACGAGAGGTGGCCGCTCTGCTCGATGTCGAACTCTTTGCTCTGGAAACGACGAAGGACGGCCACCCAGTGCATCCGCTGTACCAGCCGTTGGACGCTGATCTCGAACGATTCGAGTACGGAGCTGATCGCGATGACTGACCCCTTCCGGCTCGTCATCGTCGACCTGTTCTGTGGCGGTGGCGGGTTCTCGACCGGGATGGTTTCGGCGCTACTCGATCACTTCGATGACGTCATCTCTGCGGAGACTGGCGTCCCTCGCGAGGAGATCGAGGAACGTCACCCGGCCGTCCAGGATTGGCTCGCCGATAACGTCCTGCTCGTCGCGGTTAACCACGATGAGCACGCAGTTGCGACCTACGAGGCGAACCACCCGTGGGCCATCGTCTACGAGGCGAAGGTGCAGAACCTCCACCCGCCCCAGGCCGTCACGGTCGAGCACGAGGGCGAGGAGATCATCGTCCGGCCGGACATCGTGATCGGCGGTCCGTCGTGCATCCCCTGGAGCAAGGCGAACAACGGGATGGCGAAGGACAACCAGCTCCGGATGGCTCCCGATCACGTCAAGCACTGGCTCGAGCTGCTGCTCCCGAAGCAGTTCCTCCTGGAGAACGTCGAGGGGCTGCTGAAGTGGGGTCCCACAGTGTGGGAGGACGGCGAACCGCGGATGATAAAGGACGGCTCCCTATTCGAGCGGTGGGTCGGCGACCTCCGCGCGATCGGCTACACCGTCGAGTGGGACACATTCTACGCCCACGACTACGGCGACGCGCAGTCCCGGAAGCGTCTGTTCGTGATGGGGCGACTGGACTACGAACCGCAGTGGCCGGAGCCGACGCACTCGGAAGATGGGGCCGGAGTGACCGACCCCTACCGACCGGCCGCCGACGTGATCGACTGGACGGATCCCGGGATGAGCCTCTGGCGTCGCGATCGCGACCACCCGAACGTCCACACCACGCTGAAGTACACGACCATGCGCCGGGTTGCCGAGGGGATTCGACGCCACTGCGCCGACGAGCTGTCCCCCTTCGCCGACGCCCTGGACCGGATCGGGCGCGTCAACCCTGAGACGGACGACGTCGACCCGGAGGCGTTCGTCGACGTGACCGAGCTGCGAGCCGACGCCGTCCCGATCGAAGAGGCGGCCGAGGCAGCAGCGGAGCGCGACGACCCGTTCCTCGTCGAAGGCCCCGCGCTCGAGGTGGGCCAGGAGGCCCTCGAAGAGCGGTACGGGCTGTGCGTCCCCTACCTCCTCGGCCAGCACGGAGGGTCGGTCGCCCGCGACGCGACCGAGAAGCCGGTCCAGTCGATCGCGACGAAAGGTTACATCAGCCTCACGACGGCGGAGCCGTTCGTCCTCCCTCGGAACGGCCGGCAGCGAGACGAGTTCAGCAACGGTACTCGCGACCCGGAGGAGCGGCCGCTTCACACGGTCACCGCTCACAACCACGATGGCTGGCTCGTGAGTCCGTACCTCGTCCCCTTCTACGGTGAACGAGAGAACCAGTCCCCGCGGACGCACGACGTCGAGGAGCCGCTCCCGAACGTCCCGGCATCGGCCATCAAACAGGCCGCCGTATCGCCGTACCTCGTCGTCTACAACGGCGCTTCGAACTGCGCGGACATCGAGGCACCGATGCCGACGGCCACCGCGACGGATCGCCTCGCGCTGGTCGTCCCGGAGGCGTTTCCCTGGGGCCTCGACCTGCGGTTCCGGCTGCTGAAGCCCAGCGAACTCGCGATGGCCCAGGGCTTCCCTCCGGACTACGAGTTTGTCACCGACACCAAACGCCAGCACACGAAGTTGATCGGGAACGCTGTGCCGGTCAATCTGGCGGAGTCGATGTGCCGGACGCTCCTAGAGCCGACGGATACTCCGACGCTGAACAACTTCGGCGATGGGCCGCGACCGGCGGCCGAAGGGGTGGTCTCGGACGATGACTGACGGAGATGTCGGATTGGACGAGCTCGAAACACTCAATGAGAAGAGTGAAGACGAACTCTCAGATGCAGAGGTCACGAGTAAAATCAAGCTCTCGGTAAAACGGCGGTTCGATTACCCAATGTGGTTGATGGTGTTTGAGTTCCAGAATCGAGACGGCAAGCGAGCGGATTGTCTGGCGTTCAACACCGCTGCGTCCCGCAACTTCAAACTCGTGGGTTATGAGTTCAAGGCGAGTCGGAGTGATTGGCTCTCTGAGAAAAAAGATCCGGAGAAATCGGACTACTTCATCGAGCTCTGTGATGAGTGGTACGTCGTGGCAGGACGTCGTGGGATCGTCCAGGAATCCGAATTACCCGACGGGTGGGGGTTATTGGAACTGAAACCCAGTGGGCAACTTTACAAACTCGTAGAGTCCGATCTCGACGACGATCTACAGAACGTGGTGCCGGATCGCCGATTCTACGCGAAATTTATGAAAAAAGCAGTCGGTAATAGTTCCAACTTCGACCAGCAAGACCTCCGCGAAGCCAAACGACGAGGGTATGATGAAGCAATGGACGAAGCCGTTGAGGAGCATCTCGACTACGAGACGGAGAAATTGAATAAGAAGGCCGAGAGTTTCGATAAGATCAGGGATAGTGAGCTCCACCTCCGTCCCCCGGTGAGTGACGATCGGGTTGCGAGGTTGAAGAAGGCGGAAACGTTGATACAGTCGGTCGAGTCGGACGGCTTCTCCAGTCTTCGTGGAAACATCGACAGGTTACATACGACGTTTGAATCCACGCTCGAATCCTTCGCGCGAGATGTCGATCAACTGCATGGCCTGATGGACGAACTTCAAGTTGAACTAGATGACGTCGCTGCTACCGGAGATGATCCATCAACAGGAAAGGGAGATGGACAACCAGACGAGGGTGATGCAGACCGATGAGCGCCGACAGCACAGTGCAGGTTGACGATGATTGCGTGGAAGAGGATCTCGTCGAAGAACTCATCGTACAGACCAATCGTCTGGAAGAGCACGTCGACGACCTCACCGACCAGCTTGAGATCGCCGAAAACCGAATCGCCGACCTCGAAAAAGAAACCCAGTCGCAGTCGGCGTTGATCGACGCGCTTCGCACCCAGAACGAACACCTCAAAACCGTGCTCGCCGGGGGTCCCGATGAATTCTCGACTTGGGAGACCGACGACATGGTGCCGATGCACGCGCGGTTGTTGAACGTCGAAGACGGCCTGGAGGATCACGAGGACAAACTGCGAATGATGGTCGTCGACGACGGTCAGAAAGGCAGCCCTGACGAACGCGCCATACACCTTCGGCAAGTCCTGTACAACGAAGGGAAACAGGTCTACAAAGAGCAGGACCACGACGGGTCGATCGAAGCGCGGCTTTCGCGTGATCGGTGTAAAACCGCGCTCGGATCGACCGTAAACCGTGGGACAGTGTTGGACGCCATGAAACGCGCTGCTGACGGTCGTGACGCGTCCGAATCAGAGGCCGTCGCGTATACGCCAATCCAGGGCGCGAGTACGTTAGAGCCGATGGACGCGATCTCGTTCCATACCGGTGCGTCCGTGAACAACGCCGGTGACACCGAACAGAGCCACATCTCGATTCGGCTGGACAGTCTAACGCTGGGAGACTTCCGTAAGAATCTAACGACGGTGACGGACGAGGAGGGGGCCTAAGCATGCCCACGAACCGTGGAGGAAAACCACCACCGTTGTACTAGAGTAAATTAATTTTGCAGTAGCGGTATGAAACTACGTTTCATTAGTTGTATCTACGATTTCAAGAGCGGCGCGCGAGCGGTTGAAGCACGCCCGAAAAAATCTTACACACTCTTCCCCACCGTCGTTAGAATCTTACAGTAGTGGTAAGGGATTTGAGATAACCGACGAGAGAACGTATTAAAACGGCGTATGAGCATAATGGCAAGCTAGTTAGTGAGGACGAATATCTTACTGACATCTTGGACCCCAGTGTTGATCGAGACACCCAGTCTTTTGTATACCCCGAAGAGTACCTCACCGAACTCCGGAAACTCCTCGATAATGTTATCTTAACTTATTTGAGAGCTATATCAAATGATCACTCCATATCTGAGTTAATTTAGGAGTTAGATAGCACACTACGAGATGCACCATTCAACTTAGAGGAATCGTAAGAAAAATGCTAATTCTCTGCAAGTTTAATATGTGGGTTGGATTAGGGAAAATAACAACTACATTTTCTACATATAGGATGTATAAATAAATTGAATTTGCAACAACTGATAAGGAACGCCAATTCTGATGCTGCCTCAAGCCTGCCAGTCCACCGGCGAATCACCTGACAGAGAGTAACGATTGACTACTGGTCGTCGATATCGATGTCGTGTTTCTCGTAGATCTCCTTGATACGTTCATTTACTTCAATGTGACTGTTTTCCTGCCATTCGTGAAGCGAGTGAAGTTGTTCGATAATCATCTTCCGGGTGACGTGCTCCCGTTCTTCGTCTTCTGACATGCGCTCGAGACATTCCTCCAGGGCGTCTACGACCACGAGGACTACCTCTGGATACCGGTCCATCACAGTTCGACCGAGGACCCCGAGATCATAATAGCCCTTCAACACGTCGTTTTCCACCGCGAGAACGGCACTGTCGCAAAAGAGTTCCGCCAATCCAACACCGAAGTCCTCCACTTCATCCGGGTCCATGATTTCAATGATATCACCAAGGCCGATCGGCCAGAAGAAGGACACCTCCACGCCGTGTTCTACGGCATTGTCGTGAATCCGTTTTTGCCTACGGAGCGTGCTATTGGCAAAGAAGTTACTGAAAGGTTCAACCTTTTCGTCCAGCGCCTTTTGCACGAATTCCGTACAGATTTGTAGTGCTGTTCGAACAGGCCGCTCAAATCCTCTCTCCGCCGCTGCCTCGGCGTAGTCCTCTAGGAACGAAAGCCGGTCTGTGAACATATCCCGGCTTGACATAAACCACATCCGCTCATCGTGTTCTTCATCGGAAAGTTCATCCATCCCCTTGTACGCGTCATCAAGCACGATGTGCTTCTTCTTACGGGGAACACTGGCGAGTTCAGTCTCAGCAACCTCCTGTAGTGCATCGTCGTAGGATTGAAACACAGACTCGTACTCATTCTCGACAATATCCATCCCGATTTTGTCAAAATGGGTTACGACTTCGTTCCTCCAGCCGGCTTCTCGCATCTCAATCAACTGTATCACGACGTTCGAGATGTTGGCGATGTAGGCGTTCAGAAACTCGACGCTGTCTGTATTCAAGATCTCTTGGTAGATCTGCCGCTGCAGATGGAGAAAATAGCTGCTGATGGCTTCTGCTTCATTATCTGATAGAGTTGGATCTGTTTGCTCTTTCCGCTCCTGGATCTTTTCTAAGTACGTGATTTCCTTGCCGAACAGGAGACCCATCAATTCGCCGAACAGGTAGATATCGTTTTCCCGGACGGTTCGGATGATGATTTTCTGGATGTCCACATACCGGTCTCGTTGATCTGTCCCGCGAATCCGTCCCTGTCGATACTTCTGCACGATCTCTCTGGGAAAGTCGTCCGGAATACTCTCCTCTATGATGTCGAGCTGGCTTCCCGGCTGCAGCCGGCGAATCAGGTTGTACAGGTAGGCAACGAGATAGAGCAGACACCATACCAGTGCGAGGAACGAATACAGGAGAAAAGACCCGACCCGGTCGGCAAAGAACGAGAGCACGGCAACGTTAGCGGCGATAGATAGCACGTACGAGGCGAGGAGGAGTTTGATAAAGGTTGATTGGAGCACCGATTTTGCGATTCGCGGTGTGAGCCGTCGCGAGTAGTATTCAAGACCCAGCAGTGTGAGGGAGATGGTGATTGCGAAGATTGTGGCCAAGATCTGGGCGTTCGTCCGCAGCACCTGCTCCGGCGATTCCAGTTCGCTGGCAAAGACACCGGGAAAGACGACTCCTGCCACCATTATCAGGAGCAAACCGAGACCGCCGAATGCCAAAATACGGTGTTCGATGTGGAATTGAGGGACATACCACCGGATGGTATAGTATCGCTCCAGCACTTGGTCAGCAAGCCACCCGTGGTTCTCGACGCTGTTACCGAGAAACGCGAGGAAAAAACCGGAAAGCATTAATAGACCTCCGATTTCGGCGGTCCACGGCCACTTAGTGAATTCCACGTATCGACTTAGGTCTTCGACTATGAGCAGAAACCCGATCAAGACTGAAGACACGGCAGAGATTACTAACTTTCCATGCAACGAAATCCGCGGAAACATGCCTGTTAGCGATCCAATTTAAACCCGGAACGGTAAAACCTAACTGTCTATAATTGATTCTCTATGTTCAGCACCGAGTTTCGGTTATATCACTATGATAACCAAATCAATTAGCCCATTATTTCCCTTTTCCCATAATGAAATTTTACTCATCCCCATTCTCGGGGCACAAGACTGGGCGGACCATATATCACCATACGGTTTATCACATTGGATATGAAACTGACCGCAGGTAGCGGTCGTGTACCCGACGATTTCGAAGGATTTGTAGCCTCGCGCGTGGGGCAACCTTCATCAACCCACCCTGCACGGATCGACGATTCTTGAAGCGGGATCGGTCTGTGCACTATCCCAGTAACCCATGTTTACGGGATAGTCTTATTAGGACTGAAACCATACCTGTAATTAGGACTAATCAGGAATGACCCAAACGAGCGTCAATCTCGGCAAGAACAACCAGTACAAAACGACCATCCCGAAAGACATCGGCGACATGTTTGAGCTCGATGGGAAGAAACTCGAATGGCGTCGCGGGTCGGCCCGGAACAAACTCGAAGTGGAGATAGTCGACGAATGACTGCACTTGGATACACCCGCCTTTCGCAGGATTCGGATACGAGCATCGATCGCCAAAAACGACACATCCGCGAGTACGCCACCGAGCACGGATTCGACCTCGAACGGATTTACGACGACGGTGAGCAATCCTCAGGGTGGGACAGCAGCCGGGGTGAGTATCAAGAACTCCGTCGGCGGATCGTCGACGACGAAAGCGTTCAGCAGCTCCTCCTCAACGACAAGCGTCGAATCGCCCGCGACATCGACGAGGTAATGCGGTTGGTGCCGGACCTTCGGCAACACGACGTCGAACTCCACACACATCAGGACGGCCGGCTGGACCTATCCGACCCGATGCGGGCAGCGATCGAGATTTTACAGGCGGCCGCGGCACACAAAGAGAAGCTGGAGGAAATCAAGAAAAGCATCGAAGCCGTCGAAGAACGTCTCGAAGCCGGGTACGATCACGGCCGGGCACGCTTCGGGATGGAGTATGGGCCGGACGGCCGGTATCAACAACCGGGCGACGATTTCGAGAAGGTTCTGGCGGTGTTGAAGCATCGAGATAACGGACTCACCTACTCCGAAATCGAATCGGAGACCGGCGTCCCGAGATCGACGGCGAACCGAGTGGTCCTGAAACGAGAATGGTACGAAGAGCGGGCGAAAACGGAGATTGAAACATGAACTCCGAAAGTTCAGATAGCAAACCCCCGTCCGAACTGTCGGACGGGGACCTTCTCGAAGCCATCCACGAAGCGTACCGAGAGACATTCCAATTGGACGATCAGGCGGATCGGTTAACGGCCTTCAACCACTTTCACGATTTGCGAAAAGAGGCCGCTGACCGTGGCTTGCGGTCTGATGCGAGCGAAGTCACCGAACAAGTTCGGCAAGAGGAGATCGAAACATGAACGTCAAAACACTCCGTCGCCGGGTCGCCCTGTGGCTGCTCCCCGGAACCGGTGAACAGGAATTGAAAGCGCGCTTTCGACTCGCCGAACGCGGTATGATGGGACTGCCCCGGTCGGACGTGAGGCTCGAAGGCAAGCAGCAGTTGGTCTCGCTCCAACGACTGCTCGGCATCGACCCGGCCCAAGTCCCCGAACCGTACAACGTCGATCCCGACGAGTTTGAATACGTCCCCGTACCGAACGCACCGGACATCGATTGGCAAGCACACCTCGATCGGCATGAGGAAACGTGGGCACCGCTATACGACGACGAAGAGGAGGTCGAACCATGAAATCCAGACCGTTCATCGAGTGGAGTCCGGTCTATACACTGCTCCTCGGTCTTGCGGTCGGGTTGCTACTCGGCACGGCAATCACGGCCGCGGGCGCAACTGAAGACACCGAACAGCCGTCTGTGAGTTGCACGACCTTCATCGACGAAGCGGGCGACGCCAGCGGGATGTGCTTTGTCTACGGCGACGTAGAGTTCGAGTGGCTCGATGAGCAGAACGCCACGAGTGACGAGCTGTCGCTTGCGGGGCTGCCAGCCGAGAACAGCACGGTACGGAGAAAAGGGGCATGACACAGACAACCGACGAACAGGAACTCGAAGCGTTGCGAGAGATGGCAATCGACGCTGGTGACCGGGCGGTGTTTCCCGAGGATCGGGAGACGCGCGGCGTTTACACCGACGAGGAGTGTATCATTTTCGAGGATGCACCGCGGAAACTCTCATGTTGGCTGTTCGGTCACAAAACCGACCGCGATCCGACGCTCGATCCCGAGACAAAAACGATCATCGGCGAGTCAACGTGGTGCCGGCGCTGCGGGGAAGTACTGAAACACGACCTCAACGGCGAGTGAGAGCGTCCGGTTTTGCGCTGATTCTCGGACACCGGATCAAAAGCTCGAGTAACGCCCGATCGAACGGAACATATCGACGCGACCCCCACAGTCAACGCCCCAAACCCACCGGTGCAGAACGGCTACAGACGATCTGGGGGGATTCGCGGGCGCTACTGCAATTCGACCGGTCCACGAATCAACGTCCACCCCTGTTCGTGATACTCCGACGCACAATCTCGGCAGAGATGCAGTTCCAACCCACTCTTTTTCGAACGAAGCAACACGGGCGCGTCTCCCGAACACGCCTGCGTCTGACACCGCGGTGGAATCACGACTCTTCCTCCTCGGGTCGCAACCGCTCTATCTTCGCAACCACGCTGTCGTCCCCACAGTGGACACAGGCCCCACAGACGACGAACCGAACGCGCTCGCCACAGGATGGACAGGGGAATTTCACGGTCGGTCGGCCCCCAGTTCGAAGCGATGGCCGATAAAGGGCGGCCATGCGACGCGGCGGCGTTCGAAGGGGGACGTACTCGGCATGCGAAGCGTATCGGCGTGGATCGGCGAGATGTCGGGCGGTGGGTTGGAGCTGTGGTCGTCACGCTCTCCGAACTCGATACTACTGAGCAACAGAACGGCGAGCACGACGGCGACGATCGCCACCGCGCCCCGGAGTGGGTCGCGAGCAAGCAGGCCGAGATACCCACTCGCCCGACCGAGGTTGTACGCGAGTGTGTGCTCCGATGCGACTTGCGCCCCGTAGATCGAATACCCGAGTGCAATCGCGAATGCGGCGAGATAGACGAGTGCGATCGCGTGCGCTAACTGTTCGATCATCCACCCTCACCGCCCGCTCCCCTCGGTTCCAGAAACTCGTACGCCGCGAAGCTACTCACCACAAACACGAGCGCGGCGGTCGCCGCCAGTTCTGGCTCACCGGCGTCCAGCGACCGCGCGGCGGTCGGGGCCATAACGATCGCTGTCAAAAACAACAGCGCGGCGATGATGTCGTTGGGGGGTATCACGCCTGTTCACCCTCTGGGGTATTAGCACGTCCGCGTACGATATACCACACATGACCGAGCAGTATGACCGCCACACCGAACAGGAAGAGTGCGTCGGCCGTGTTATGGCGGTGGCGGATCCCCAGGAGGACGTACGCGAGCGCCAAGCCTGTGAGCACGACCGCCGGCCAAACTCCGAAGCCGCCCCGCATCATCCGCGCACCCGCCGGTAGGCGAGATACCCCCCGACCACGAACGGGGCGAACCCGATGGCGAACACGATCGCCTGTACCGTCTGCCAGCGCACGTCTTCGCGGTGCTCGAACACGACCCCGGCGGTGTAATCGCCGACCATTGCGGTAAAGCCGAACGCCATGTTGAGGGTGGCATTCCCGACGGCCGTCGCGGTCTCCTCGGCCGCACCCCCGACGCCCGCCGGCACCACGTCCTCGAACTCCGTTTCCTCCGACGCGCACGGGTCTCGCTCGGGTTCGGGCTCGCCGAGGCTGTCCGTGGTGTTCGCCCACGCTTCGCCGCGCTCGGAGAGCGGGATGAGCGGGTCGTGTTCGGTAATGTCGATCCCGCTCTGGCTCGGGGCGACCTCACTCGGCGCGTCGGCGTCACACTGATTGAGATTCGTGGTATAGCTGCCGAGGGTCACGTCCTGCGTCGCCGCGTCGTATTCGATCGTCGCGTTCTCTGCGTCGACGGCGTGGTAGCCGACCTGTGCACCGAGGAACATGCCCATGATGACGGCCGCCCACACGATCGCGAGCGAGATCGCGTTGAGTTGTGGATTCGCAATCACGGCTGTTCACCGACCGCACTGTACCCGGTCCAGAACTCATACGCCCCGAACAGGGCGAGCCAAGCGACGACCCCGGCGGTCGCGGCGACTTCGGTCTCACCAACCGACAGCGAGCGGGCCGACGCGTGCGCGGTGACGATCGCCGTCCCGACGAGTAACACAGCCATGAGGCGGTTCGATGAGATCACAACTCGTCACCCCTCTCGTCGGGTAGCTTGGTTCTACTCCGATAGAGGACGGCGAACCCACCGAGGAGAACCGCCGCGAACACGAGTAGTATAAACGCGGCGTCCGGCGCGTGACGGAAGGCCCATGCGGCACCCGCGAGCACCACTCCCGAACTGAGGAGCACGGTTTCGGGAACGTCGGGGACGTCCGTCACGACCCGTCACCGTCCTTGGGCGGGCTAAAGCCCCAGTACCCGGCTTCGGTGGACCCCATCGACCCACCCGGTCCGGCGAACACCGACCGATTCGGTAGCGGGGAGTACCACCACACGAGGACACAGACGGCCGCGAGCACACCCGCCACGACGGCCGAAACGGGATCTGGGACCACCACCGACACCCCGATATACACACTCAATCCGGCGATGATACCGACGATGGGGAGGTATTCAGAACTCACGACTCCTCACCCCCGAACAACGACCCGACGAGCAACGCGTCGTGGGTCTCGATGCGCCCGGATTCGACGAACACGACTTCGAGCGCGACCACGGCGGCCACCCCGAGCAGCCAGACGTTCACCGCGCGCACGAGCACCCACTCCGCCGCGACGTCGAGCGGCGCAGGCCCGAGCGGCGTGACGGGCGGGCTGATGATCGACACCGCGACGATCGCGACAAAGCCGAGCGTCGGGCCGAGGACGACGCCACTCTCGCGAAGCTCTTGATCGTCTCGAATGTCGCCGAGTCGCCAGCAGGCTTCCCAGCCGAAGATAGCGATGGCGACACCGGCGGCGGTGAGCAGGGCGGTCATTCGAGAATCCCGAGCCATTCCTGACAGCGTTTGATATAATGGCTGTTCCGCCCCCGCTCGTCGCGGTATTCGAGCGCGTCCTCGCATATCCCGGGCCACTCGGCTTTCGGCACGCCGGGCTCGCCGAGATACGAGATATCTGTCCGGGTGTCGTGTTCGAGGTGTCGAACGGGCATGCGCGAGACCGCGACGATCGAACAGTATTCTTCGGACTGCAGCGGCACGTCCTCGCCCTGTTCGTGTTGGACGAATATCGCGAGATGGGCGCATTCGTGATACACCGTCTGTATCGACGGCAACCGGTCGGTGTGATACACCGCGAGCAGGTTGTGGAAAAACGCCTGTGCCGCGTTGTCCTTGTCGGGATCGATCCGGCCGATCGTGACGGTCTTTCCCGCGAGTTCCGGGTAGTGTTCGAGCGCGAGCTGAGTTTTGTAGCGCACGTCCCGCTGGAGATCGTCGTCGGCGTGGTCATCGAACGTTTCGAGCACCCGATAGCTACCGAGCTGGACCACATCGCGGTCGTTCATTTCGTACTCGATTTGCGTCGTTTCGAGGCTCACGGCTGTTCACCGCCCCTTGCTGCCGTCACCGGCGGCCGGCCACGCAACCGCCGCCACAGATACCACCCCGACACGGCCACGGCGACCCAGAACAGCGTATTGAGCACCGGGACGATCGACGCGCCCCTCGGGCTGAACCACGCCAGCGGCGTCACCACGACGAGCAACGGGATGCATACACCGAGCATCGAACGCATGAAAAACATATAGTCGTCCGACATGGCCGGGTCGCCCCACTCGTCGGCGCAAACCACTTCGAGCCACGGCTGTAACGCGGTGTCGATCGCCCGCCGACGGGTCGCACTCACCCAGATGAGCACGCAGGCGAACACCAACGCCAGCACGGCATCGACGCCGAACGCCGCCGTATACGTTTCGAGCGCGAACGGGACGATCCCCGCCTCTGCGTATCGGGTAATCTGAACGAACTGGCCGAAACTTATGCCGAGCGACAGCGCCAGCATGACCGAACCGGTGAAAAACACCCCGACGCTCGCCCAGAACGGCCGGCCGTCGTGGGTGTCGTAGACGTCTGTCATCGCTGTTCACCGACCTCGAACCCGGCCAACTCGATGAAGTAATGTTCGCGCTCGAACGGGTCGAGTTTTACCCGGCGGATGTATTCGAGACTGTGGTGCATTTCGACGTCGACGGCGTCGAGGATCGCTTTGTCGCGATTCGCACTCAGGATGACGAGGTTCTGTTCGCGCACCCGATTGAGGTGCGTCTCCTCGCGAACACGCTGCCAGTCGTCGGGGCTGTAGTCCGGTGGGACGGTCAGGATAAGCGTCTCGGGGTCGTCGTCGAGGTCGTACTGTTCCGGCGCACCGTCGTCCCAGATTCGCTCCCGATCCTCGGTGACGAGGTGGGCGACTCGTGTTGCGGTCGCGCGGCCGCTTGGGGGTTCGGACTCGAAATCGCCGTTGACAAGCACCGCCATCGCCCGCCCGGCGTCGCGGAACTGTTCGGCCAGCGCCGCGAACGTCTGTGCGGACGTCTCAACCGTCGACATCTATCGATCACTCCCCGCGCACGCGTTGAGGTCGGCACCGGAAGTCGTCGCCCCCGCACGGAGTGTTAGAGACCGACCCAATACCATGTTAGCGCGTATGTGCGTACTCATACGCCGCCTCCCCCGATTAGTAACGATCATCCACGGACCTCCGTCGCGATCTGTGAGACACGACCGCGGGAAACGGGGCACGCTTCGAGTCGTGCGACCTCCTCGCCGGTCATGTCGGTGTCGCGGTACACCGACGCGATCCACTTGTTTCGCTCTTCCTCGCGTGCTTGCTTGCGGGCCCTTTCGATTTGTTCATCGACCTCGCTCTGTCGAATCCAGTTACCCGCGTAGTCGCCGTCGTCGAGGCGGTCGCCCTTCAGCCGGTCCATGTGCCGGAACGACGTGGACCTGTCCATGTTCGGCCATTCGAATGTCTGGAGCGTTTCGTAATACAGCACGCGCTTGGTCGGGTGAATCCGCTTTTTGTAGACGCGGGCGAACCCACGCCGTTCGACGTTGATCCAGTAGTCCGCCAACCGCTCGAATCGACTGTCGATCTCCTGGGGCGACGGGAGGTTGATGAGCGCGACGATCTCGCGCACTCGCGCCATCTGCCACTTCTCGGCGGCGTCGACGTTCTTGTTCGAGTTCGAGCGCCGGGCGTCGAACTGCTCGCCCTCTTCCATAACCGAGGACGACCCCGGCGGCAGGTGGCTGTAAAAGTCCAAAAACTCGAACGGGTCGATCGTCGTCTTGTGCTCCGAAAAGCCCGCCGGTGACGTATCGGCGACGTAGCCGAGAAAGTCACAGCAGTTCGTCTTCCCGACGCCGGTTTGCCCGTCCTTCGCCGTGACGATGTTTTTCGCGTCGCGCCCTTCCGATTTCCGCTGTGCCAGTTCGCGAAAGTACGGCCCGTTGAACGCGCCGAAGAGCCGCTCGGCCTCGGCTTCCGGGGCCGCTTCGACCTCCCGCTCGCGCAGCTCGTCGGCGAGATCCTTGTCGAGCACGCCGTCGAGATCGTGGGCGGGGTGGATGTCGGCGGTTGCGGCGGTCGCTGCCATCGTCAGACCTCCCCCGGAACCTTTTCAAGCGCCTCGTCTTGCCCGCGGGCCTTCAACAGCGCCGCCAGATCGCCGTGGTCCGGGTCGTCGTGCGGCGTCTTTTCGCGCACCGACGCCCCGAAGCCGAGTTTTTTCCGACAGTCGTCGAGTTGCTTGGTCAACTGCATGAGGTACTGTTGATCCAACTCGCTCACCGCCGGGACGGATTGCATCTGTTGGCCCCCACCGCGGCGCGTCGATTCGACCGGCACCTGAACCGTCGTCCCAAGGCGGCTTTCGACCGGCTCGATATCGGGAAAGTCGCCCTCGTCGAGAATGCGTTCGTCGCGGTGCTCATACAGCACGTCCCAGTATTCGTACGCCGCGGCGGCGAGCTGGCGCTTCGTCTCGGGATCGGTGCGGCCATCAACGCCGTGGCGGCTAATCATCCGCCGGACGGCGAACGCCTCCTCGCGAACGTC
The DNA here is from genome assembly GCA_964403315.1 of uncultured Halobacteriales archaeon. Lineage (GTDB taxonomy): Archaea > Halobacteriota > Halobacteria > Halobacteriales > Halalkalicoccaceae > CAYOFZ01. The sequence continues at coordinate 49,079 of CAYOFZ010000001.1, forward strand.
GTGGATCAACCGCTCGGCGCGGGTGCTCTTGGTGTCGTCGTCGTAGTTACTCATGGCTGGCCTCCTGTGGGTCGGTATCCGTGTCTAAACACCGATCGCTCATTCGAGATCGCCCTCCACGCGGTAGTCCGACTTGGACGTGCGACGTTCGTCGAGGGCCAACTGATACCCGAACCCCGCGCCGATTTCGAAGTACTCCATGTTCACCTCATTTTCGACCCGCAACTCGGCCTTCTCTTGACGCCGGACGGCTTCTTCAGGCATGATCGCCCGGGCGACCCGGCACCGAAGTCGGTTGAGGCGGTCCATCGCCCCCGAGGACGCGCCGGTATCGCCCCCACACAGATCGCTCTCACTCATCGCGTCCACCGTCCACACCGATCCATATCCCGTCGGGGTACACTTCGACGGTTAGATCCTGCCCGCGCCGCAACTGGTGCGTTTTGACGGCGTAGTCTGTCAGTCCGACGACCAACGAATTGCCATTTTTCGCGATACTTCGGGGATCTGAATAGAGCGGCTCCCCGCCATCGGCGCGGTGGGCGCGGTATTCTCGCACATCGGACCGCTGGTGTGGTTGCCCGGCCATGTGGGTACTAACAAGAATACTAACATAAGTCCCCACATGGATACTGACAGGTGTTAGTATCCCTCGGCGCAGTTATGAGTTTTGTGGCTGTTAGGCGACCTATGGCGACAACCGCCAAGTCGTCTTCGCTCCAGCTCGGGGCGGGGGCGGTGACCAGACTCGAACGTAGTACCGGACTCTCAGAGGCACAGATCATGCAAGCGGTGCGTATCATCGGCGGCGCGATGATCGGCATCGCGGTGCTGGCGCTCGTCCTGACGGAGG
>CAYOFZ010000002.1:0-7174 GCA_964403315.1 uncultured Halobacteriales archaeon
GTTACCCCCAGTACCCCCGACCCCGGTCTGTAAGCTCACGAGTGTTCCGACGACGACAGTGTGTACCTCCGTTCTGAACTCTCGTCCATCTCGGGTGTCTTGTTGTTTCTGTATCATATATTTGATGTATGCTTCGGAGTTAGATCCCCGCCTCCGAGGAGTATTGCAGTACGTCGTTGCGCCAGCCGCCCTGTCCCCCGCGGATGTCCTCGTAGTCCTCGACGAACTCGATATGATCGACCCATTTGGCCATCCTGAAGCCCAGTTGGGTTTCGAGTCGGAGGCGAAGCGGGCCGCCGTGGGGAACGGGGAGCGGATCGCCGTTCATCTCGTCGGCGAGGATCGTCTCCGGTTTCATCGCCTCCTCCATGCCGATAACCTCGTAGTAGTTACCATGGTCTATGTCTTCCTCCGGTCCTTCCTCGGAATATTCCCATTTCTCGTCCTTTGTATGGAACACGAGGTACTGTGCGTCATCGGTGGGATTGCACCGTTCGACGATCTCCGAGACGGGGATGCCTCCCCATGACGCGATATACGACCAGCCTTGGATACAGATGTGTTTAGTGGTTTGCTCCTGTCTGGGCATCGCTTGCAGCTCATCGAGGGACAGCGTCAACGGGTTTTCCACCAGCCCGTCGACTTGCAGTTCCCAGTCCTCGAAGTCGTTTTCTTTCGATTGCTGGTAGGTGTCGTTTTTCGGTGGCCGACCGTTCACACGGGCGTATTCGGAGATTTCGTCCCGGTCGAACTGCTGGACGGTGCTCCAGTGATGAAACAGGCGAAGTCGAAGCGGATCGACGCCGATTTCGAGCAAGTTTTTCATCTTGCGCGGGTTGTACAGCGAGTACCACGTCCCCACGACGTGGAACCCGACGACGGCCCCGATACCGATCAGACCGACGACGATGGCGAGCGCGGGATTGGCGCTCTCGCTCCCGAGGACGATCTTCGCCATCTCGGTGCCGAATCCGTGGATCACCACGAGTCCGACGTGAACGAGGATGAATACAATGAATAGGACCATTCCCACCAGATGGAGGCTGCGGGCGGTCTGTCGCCCCCCGAAGAGCTTCGTGAACCGGGGGAAGCGCGTGTCGAGCGTCGGTGACATCGCCAGCCCGGTGAGGATCTGCAACGGAGTGAGGACGAAAATGAGGCCGAAGTATGTGAGCTTCTGGATGCCGTTGTATCCGGTCGTGTGAGGGATCTCGAACTGGAGATACGTGACGAGTGCATGCCACGCTTGCGGAAAGACCGACCACGAGGTCGGCACGAGACGGTGCCACTGACCCGACGTAAACAGCAACACGATATAGATCAGCCCCGTCAGTAGCCATCCGCTCACTGCCCAGAAATGCCAGTGGCGACCCAGCCCGAGGTTGTCCTGGCCCGGCAGTGCGATCCAAGAGGACAACGGCCTTGACTCGTCTTCGGAGGTCCAGAGTTCGTCGTCGGGCATGTCCGTGTTCGTAAACCAGAGCCACTCTGACCCAGGAAGCGAATGGTGGTTCGTATAGAACTTCGGTTCCGCTCCGATGATCTCGATTCCGCTGCGGATCAACAGCGTGATGAACAGAAAGTTGAAGAAATGTGTCAGCCGTGCCCAAAGCGCGAACTCGGTTGGCATTGGGGGTTCCAAGGGGCCGATTCTTATAACAAATACGCCTGCATAGTCAGTCCCAAGACCGTGTGAGATCGGAAATCGGTTTCACGACCGGTCAGGATTCGAGCGCCGCCACGCGGACGCGGGTTCGATCACCGCTGAAAAGCGGTTCCGCGGCGTTGGTGCCCATAAAGACCGTTCGCTCGCGGACGCGTTCGGTGACACGAGCCGTCGCGGTCACCCGCCCGTGGTCGTTCTCGACGACGACGGTGTCGCCGTCCCCGACCGCGCGGTGGCTCGCATCGTCGGGATGCATCCGAAGCGTTGTTTCACCGGCGTCCGACCCGCCGGACGATTCGTTGACCTGACGCCTCGTGAGCAACACCAGTTCGTGTTCGTGATCATCGCTTCCCGGAACGTCGCTCGTAACGGGGACGAACGGAGCGCATCGCTGGCCGTTCATGAACCGGTCGGCGTGAAGGACCCGCGTGCCCTCCTCGGCACCCGCCGGCAACGGCCACCGTTGGCCACCGTGATCGATCCGTTCGTACTCCATGCCCGCGTACAGCGGGTTCACTCGTTTCAGTTCCGCGAACACCTCGCTTGGCGCCTCATAGTCGAAGCCGGCGTCGGTCAGCCGCGAGCCGAGCGTACGGAGGATCTCGAAATCCCGTTTGGCGTTTCCCGGCGGCGACCCGAAGGGGTGCAGCCGCTGGACCTGTCGATCCAGGTTCGTCACGGTACCCGATTTCTCGGCCCACGCGCTCGCGGGAAGCACCACGTCGGCGTGTTCGGTGGTCTCGCTCGGAAACACCTCTTCGACGAGTAGGAAATCGAGCGCATCGAGGTTGCGCGCGACGCGCTCGGTGTCGAGTTCGGTGACCGCGGGGTTTTCCGCGAGCACGAACGCCCCCCGGATCGAGGAGCCAAAGGCCCGAACGGCATCGAGTTCCGACAGCCCGGGTATCGCGGGGGGTTCGACGCCCCACTCCGATTCGATGCGTGCTCGTGCATCGGGATCGGCCACAGACTCGTAGCCCGGTAGCGTGGTCGGGCGCGAGCCGATGTCGTTTGCCCCCTGTTCGTTGGTGAGACCGCGTAACGGGTTCATGCCCGCCCCGCGCTTGCCGAGGTTGCCGGTGGCACACACCAGGTTCAACAGCGCGTCGGCGGCGGCGGTGTCCTCGTGGTCGTCGCCTTCGATGCCCGTGCCCGAAACGACGGCGGCCCGTTCGGCCCGACCGAACGCGCGGGCGGCGGTTCGCAGCTTCTCGGGGGCGACGCCCGCCCGTTCTGCGCCCTCGTCTATGTCGATGTCGGCCATCGCCGATTCGAACGCCTCGAAGCGGGTCGTTCGCTCGGCGATAAAGGACCGGTCGATCAACCCTTCTTCGACGATCACCGCACCGAGCAGGGTTGCCACGAGCGCGTCGGCTCCCGGACGGGGCGCGAGATGGATATCGGCGGCCCGCGTCGTCCGGTTTTCCCGCGGATCGATGTGGATCAGCGTCGCGCCGTCGTTGACCGCGGGGCGAATATAGGAATTGAACGCGATGGGTTGCTGGGCGGCGGGGTTCGATCCGGCGACGAGGAAGGCGTCGGCCGCCGCGAGGTCCGCGAGGCTGTTGGTCATCGCCCCCGAACCCAGTCGGTCGGTCATCGCGCGAGTGGTCGATTGATGACAGATACGTGCGCGGTTGTCGATGTTGTTGGTGCCGAGCACCCGCGCGAGCTTTCCGAAGAGGTAGTTCTCCTCGTTGGTACACCGGGGCGCACCGAGGAAGGCGAGCGCGTCCGGGCCGTAGTCGTCGATAATCGTGTCAAAGGCGGTTTCGATCCGCTCGTACGCCTCGGCCCACAACACGGGTTCGAGGTCGCCGTCGATTCGCGCGAGCGGCTGTGTGAGACGTTCGTCGTCGTCGAGCCCCGCAAAGGCGTTGATCCCCTTCGAACACAGTCGCCCCTCGCGGTTGACGGGTGCGCCCGCCGCTCCGGTCGCGCGGCCGGTTTCGCCGTCGTACTCGATGCTACAGCCGACGGCACAGGACGGACAGACACTCCACGTTGACTCGTTGAGGTGGTCCTGTGGTGGATTAGTCATCCGATTCCGCTTCGGTGTCCGCGCTCGGATTGTCCGTTCCGGGCTGAACGGTCGGTTCGACCTCGGGAATGTCGGCACTGGCGGGCGTCTCGGCTTGACCGACGTCCTGAGTGCTGGCCGGGGCGCGGTCGTCGGCCTCTCCGGGGTTGATGCGGACTGGCGTGGCCTTGTACTCGGGACAGTGTGCTTGTGGATCGAGGGACTCCTCGTTGGTCATCAGGTTGACCGCGGCGTCTTCGAGGAAGTGCATCGGCACGAACACCGTCCCGGGGCCGACCCGTCCGGTGACCTGTGCGAGGACCTTGACCGACCCGTGGCGCGACTGCATGCGGACGTACTCGCCGTCCTCGATCCCGTGGTCGGCGGCGGTCCGGGGATGGATCTCGGCGAACGCCTCGCCGGAGATCGATTGTAGCCCTTCCTCGCGGTGGGTCATCGTTCCCGTGTGGTACTGATAGAGGACCCGACCGGTGGTCAACATGAGCGGGTACTCCTCGTTGATGTCCTCCGCCGGGCTCGTAAAGCCGGTCGGGGCCATCTGGGCCTTCCCGTTTTCGGTGTTGAACTCCTCTTGATACATGTTCTTCGTCCCGGGGTGGTCCTCGTCCCAGCACGGCCAGTTGAGGCCGTGCCCGTCGCCCTCTTCGAGGTCTTCGAGACGCTGGTGGGAGATCCCGCCGTAGATCGGTGTGAGATCCGCGACCTCGTCCATGATCTCGGCGCTGGATTCGTAGCCCCAGTCGTACCCGAAGCGCTTCGAGAGCTCCTGGACGATCTGCCAGTCCTGTTTGGCGTTGCCCTTCGGCTCCATCGCCTTTTTGACCAACTGGACGCGCCGCGTCGAACTCGTGAAGGTTCCGTTGGACTCGACAAACGACGTCGCCGGCAACACGACATCGGCGTATTCGGCTGTCTCGGTCATGAAGAGATCCTGCACCGCGAGGAAATCGAGGTTTTCGAGGATCTCCTCGGCGTGGGCGACGTTGGGTTCGGACAGTGCCGGGTTTTCGCCCATGACGTACATCCCCTTGACATCGCCCTCGTCGGCGGCGAGGAACTGCTCGGTGATGGTCAGGCCGATCTCGCCGGGAATTTCTACCCCCCATGCATCCTCGAACTTCTCACGGGCGTCGTCGTCGGTCACCGGCTGATAGCCTGGGAAGTTGTCGGGGACCGGCCCCATGTCACCGCCCCCGCCCTGGACGTTGTTCTGGCCCCGGAACGGGCTGAGCCCGGAGTTGGGTTTTCCGACGTGGCCGGTGATCAACGCGAGGTTCGCCATCGAGGTGACGTTTTCCGTGCCGTGTGTGTGCTCGGTGAGCCCGAGCGTCCAGCCGAAGATACAGCTGTCGGCGGTCGCAACCGCTTCGGCGGCTTCTTTCAGTTCTTCGGGGGGCACGCCCACGATCTCTTCGACGGTATCGGGGGTGAACTCCTGGACGCTTTCCTTGAGCTCCTCGAAGCCGTCGGTCCGCTTTTCGATGTAGTCCTCGTCGTGGAGGTCGTTTTCGATGATGTGGCGGATCATCCCGTTGATCCACACCGTGTCGTAGCCGGGCTTGATGCGGCTGTAGTGGGATTCACTGAACTCCGCCATCCCGATCTCGCGGGGGTCGAACACGTAGATGTCGGCACCGCTGCGGACGTTCTGTTTGATCCGCGTTGCGAGGACGGGGTGTTGTTCGGTGGTGTTCGAGCCCGTGATCAGGTAACAGTCGGTGTTTTCGAGTTCGTCGTGGCTGACCGACGCCGCGCCGTAGCCAACGACCGACGACAGCGCCTCGACCGTCGGCGAGTGACACAGCCGGTTGCAGTTGTCGACATTGTTGGTTCCAAGCGACTGGCGGGCGAACTTCTGACAGGCGTAGTTGGCCTCGTTGGTCGCCTTCGACGAGGAGATGGCTCCCAGCGCATCCGAGCCGTGTTCGTCTTTGATCTCGCCCAACCGATCCGCGACCAGATCCAGTGCCTCCTTCCAGGAAGCCTCGCGAAACTCGCCGTCTTCCTTGATCAGCGGCTGGGTGAGGCGGTCGTCGCTGTCGACGAAATCGTAGCTGAACTTGCCCTTGACACACGTCGAGATCTCGTTGATCGGGGCCTTCTCGGGGTTCGGACGCGAAGCGAGCACCTCCCCGTCTTTCGTATAGAGGTCGAACCGACACCCGACCGCACAGTACCCACAGGTCGTGTCGGTCACGTCGATCTCGTCGAGGCGGTAGTTGTACAGCTGTTCGGACATCTCGAAGAGCTTGCCCTCGGTGATCGAGTTGGCGGCAGTGCTCTCGACGATGTGTTCGATCTGCCTGAGCGGTCCGCTACGGGTGATGTCCTCGTCTTCGACCCGCGATTCCGCCGAGGATGGCGTGGTTTTGGGATGGTGCTGGTTCGCACGCTGTCTCGCGCGTTGCATGAAGCCGGCAACGCCGCTCTTTTCGGTGTCGCCGTCATTGGTGGTGTCGTTTTCGTTACTCATTGTCGTCCCCGCTGTATCGCCAGATCGAGTCGGTTAGCGCGTCGATCTTCGGTTCTTCTTGGGTCTCTTCTTCCTTGGACATCGGGGTCATGCGTCTCGGCTGGGAAGTGAAGTCGTCACCGATGATTTTGCCGATGGAGTTCTTGTGGTTGAATCCGGGCAACGGCAGCGTCGCGGCATCGACCAGGTCCTGTTCGACGAGCGCGCCGGTCGGACACACGGTCACGCAGTGACCACACGAGACACACGTCGAGCCCATCATGGTTTCGGCCCCGTTCTGGAAGCCGATGCGCATCTCTCCGCCCTGGCCTTCCATGCGCAGGACGCCCTCGACCTGCACGTCGTTGCACGCCTCGACACACCGGTTACAGAGGATGCATTTGTTGCGGTCGATCTGAATGAACGGCGAGGAGTCGTCGAGGGGTTCGTACTCGTCGCGCTCGTCGAACACACCGTACCGGGGCTCTTCGACGTCGTTTTCGATGGAAACCTCCTGGAGTTCACACCGGCCGTTTTTCCCACAGGTCGTACACCGCAGGTTGTGGCCGCCAAGCAGGAGATCGAGGTTCACGTCGCGGGCCTCGCTCGCGTCCTCGGCGTCGGTGCTGACGGTCATCCCGTCCTCGGCGGGGAAGCTACACGAGGGAACGACACCGTATTCGTCGGTCTCGACCATGCAGGTCCGACACTCGCTGCGGGGGCCGATCCGCTCGTCCTTTCGATACGAACACAGCGCGGGAACGTATCCTTCGGTGTCGAGCTGTTCGAGGCCGTCGAGCAGCGTCGATCCCTCCTCCAGCGTGATCGGCTGGTCGTCTACCGTGATCGTTGCCGTGTCGTCGGATTTCACGTCCGGATCGGCCGCGGTTCCCGGATCGATCGCCTGGCTGATCTCGGGTTGACCCTGGTCTGTGCGTCGTGAATGTTCCCAGATCGGATCAGTACTCATTGGATTGGATTCGGTTTACAGGTGGTCGGTTGGCGCACGGTCCCC
>CAYOFZ010000002.1:7274-26492 GCA_964403315.1 uncultured Halobacteriales archaeon
CAGTACTCATTGGATTGGATTCGGTTTACAGGTGGTCGGTTGGCGCACGGTCCCCTCATGACGCCGTCTATGGACCGACGGTCGTCGGATAGATTGCGATTCCATCATATATCAATTACATGCTCCGCTTGGACACCGCCCCTCGGCGTGTGCCTGGAACTCGAGTTCGAACTCGTCCACTGCAGTCGCAACGGGCCGCTGGGCCTCCTGGCCGAACTGACAGATGCTCGACCGGTCCATGACACGGGTCAGTTCGCGGATCTTTGCGTCCTCGAAGTCGCCGTTGTAGACGTCTCTGAGCAGGTTTGCGAGCTGTTGAGTCCCTTCGCGGCAGGGGACACAGCGCCCGCAGTTTTCCTCCTCGGCGAAGTTCGCCCGATGGCCCGCAAACGATACCATACATTGGTCCTCATCGAAGAGCTCGATGACGCCGTTCGTTCCCAGTTCGGCGGCCCTGAGGGCGGTCGCGCCCGCCGGAACGTCGAGCGAGCGGGTGATTCCCCCGAAAACGCCGCCGACGCAGGCCGCTTTGAGTCGTCCGTCGAACTCGACGGCGTCTCGGACGGCGGTGAGATCGTCGCTCGTCGAGAGTTCGACCGTCGCGGGCGTCTCGATATCGCCGGTAGCCGTCGTCAGGCGGGTGCCGGGATCGGCGTCGCTACCCGGATGGTCATCGCCGTCGTCGGTAAGGGCGGCACCGATCTGTGCGAACGTCCGTGGGGTGTGGACGAGTGTTGGTCGTCCATAGAGGCCCTCCTCGCTGGGATCGGGTGGTCTGAGCCGTGCTTCGAGGCGGTGGTTGCCTTCGAGGGCCTCGATCGCCATCGTCATTTCCCCGGCTTTGTACTCGTCGGGACCGGCGATCACCTCGATGGGGATGGGATCGTCGGCCATGTTGGTCAAAACGGCGGCGGCCTCGGTGGCTCGATCCTGTGCGAGATCGTCGGCCTCGTTGAGGTAGACGAGAACGTTCGCCGCATCGACGACCCGAGCCGCCGCTAATGCCGCATCGAGCACGGCAAGCGGGTTCGATTCGAGGAGCAGGTGATCCATCGCCGCCCGCGGGTCGGACTCATTCGCGTTGACCACGACGGCGGGACCTACCCCGGTGACGGAGGTGGTTTCACGAACCGTCGTCCATGCATCCACGACCGGACTGTCGGTAGAACTGTCCCCACGACCGCGCCCCCGGAGTCCGGAATCCCGAAGCTGATCCAGGAATTCGTCGACCCTATCCCCCGCGTCGGAGGCGAGAAATCCGCCGGCGGCGGCGGTGTAGTCGTGGGCGCTCGCCGGGGCTGTCCAGCCACACCCACTGAGCACCCGCCGGCGACCGACGGCGAGCGGTCCGGTTTCCGGCGTCGGCAACGCTGCCGTGTCCGGATCGTGCTCGACGACGGCCGTCGCCCCGTCGGTCGGTAACGATCCGTCGTCGAGTTCGGCCACGATCTCTCGCGTCTGCGAGAGCACACACTGTGGGTAAAACGCCGTTTCTCCATTACGAGTCGCCATCACGAGGGGTTCCAGTCCCGTGATGCCCGTGGGTCCGACCTCCGCGACCGTCACCGACGATTCGGGCTCGCGGGCCGCGTGAAGCACTTCCCGCCCTCGATCACGCCTCTCGCTGCCTGCCGAAACGCGTACAACCGTGTCTTCCCCTAATGCATTAGCCTCGACCATCACTTGATGGTGCTCTACGAACCAAAAATACCTATTGGTTCCATATTCAAGGGGTATATCAGTATCCGCCAGCGTCGATCCCATCGGTCGGATTCCATGCTCACTCCGTTGAACGGATGGCTCGGAAAACGATAGCGTGTTCAGTTCAGTCCGATTCGGTTCAACTCAGCTCGATGTCCTTTTCCCTGGGGTTTTCGGGCACGTACTCGTATCCCGGTGTGGGGTATGGTCGCCCTTTGAGCGGCCAGATGGCCCGCGCGACGGTGGCAATGGCCTTCAGACTGTACACTCCGATGGTGCCGATTACGTATTTGGCCGTTGAGCTATCGATAGCCATCGGGTAACAATACATCACTTCGGGCCATATAGCTGGTGGTCGAAGCGGCTACCGGGTGGAGGAGCCATCACACCCGACATTACCAGAGCCGTCGTCGTTTAAGCCGGAGATACCACGATGCGGCCCATTCGGCGACCATCAGACCGGCCACCAACGGGAGGAGCGTCGTTATCGTCTGGATGGAGATCATGGATTCGTGTCCGATGTGTTCTACTGAGGAGTACCCTAAATGCGTTATCGCACGATGGAGTAACGGCGGGCGGTTACCGCCGACTCAGTCACGTTCCGGACGAGCCTGTCGATTGCCGGCATTCGGTGGTCGAACGAGGTGTTTTTGAGGCGCGAACGCGAGGCTCCGGTATGGATGTCGGGATCGTCGCCCAGAAGGATAACGCCCGCGCGGCGAATCTGGCCGACGAATTGAGAGAGACGCTCCGGGAGGAGGGGGCCGAGGTGTACATCGACAGCGCGACCGCGGATACCCTCTCGATCGAGGGGATCGCTCCGGACGCGATGGCCGACTGCGATCTCGTCGTCAGCATCGGCGGCGACGGCACCTTCCTGTTTACCGCCCGCGGGGTCGGTTCGACACCGATCCTCGGTATCAATCTCGGCGAAGTCGGCTTTCTGAACGCCGTTGCACCCGACGATGCCGTTTCCGCGGTCCGCGAGGAACTTGCCCACGTCCGCCAAACCGGCACCGTCCGTTCGCGGACGGTACCCCGGCTCGAAGCCCGTGGCGAGGACTGGACGCTCGCGCCCGCCCTCAACGAGGTCGTCGTCCACGGCCCTCAGCGCGGACCCGGGCAGGGGTGTGAGATCGAAGTGCGCGTCGAAGGATCGCTGTACACGGGCGGGCACGCCGACGGCGTCCTCGTGGCGACGCCGACCGGGAGCACGGCCTATAATCTGAGCGAGGACGGTCCGCTCGTCCATCCCGGCGTTTCCGGGCTAGTGATCACCGAGATGTGTGCGACCGAGTCGATGCCATCGATGGTCATCGACGACGAACGGACGGTGTCGGTCCGGGTCGACGGTGCCGACCGGGCGTACGCCATCAGCGACGGGAAAGAACAACAGGCGGTCGAACCGCCCACGCGAATCGAGATCGGTATGGCCGACGAACCCGCCCGAATCGCCGGTCCGTCGATCGATTTCTTCGAGGCGCTGGGCAAGCTCGACTGACGAACCGAAACCGTTGAACCGCGCCGACGATTTATATAGGATGATGAGCCAGCAACTCCCGGACGTACAGGCCGATCGACCCGACGTGACCGTCGGACTGAACCAGGTCGGCGTGACCGGCGTCGAGAAACTCGTCAAGATCGACCGCGGTGACGACCGCCCCATCGTATTGATGGCCGAGTTCGAGGTGTTCGTCGATCTGCCGGGCTGGCGCAAGGGCGCGGACATGAGCCGCAACATGGAGGTCATCAATGAAGTGCTGGAAGACGCCGTGAGCGAGCCCACTTACCGCGTCGAGGACGTCTGTGGCGACGCCGCCGAACGCCTGCTCGCGCGCCACGACTACACCTCGCGGGCGGAAGTCCACATGGAAGCAGCGTTCATGACCCGCGACCGCACCCCCGAAAGCGACCGCGAAACCCAGGGCACCATCGATATCATCGCCGGTGCGACCGCCACCGAGGAGGGCACCCGCGAGAAGATCGGGGCCAACGTCACCGGCATGACGGTCTGTCCGTGTTCGCAGGGCATGTCCGCCGCCCGCGCCCGCGAGACGCTCGAAGACCTCGGCGTCGAAACCGACACGATCACCGAGTTCCTGGATCGAGTGCCTCAGCCGGGCCACTCCCAGCGCGGCCACGCGACCCTCACCGTCGAAAGCGAGGGTGCACCCGAGGTCGATCTGATCGAGTTGATTGATGTCGCCCGCGATGCGATGAGCGCGCGGATTTATAATCTCGCCAAGCGCCCCGACGAGGACCACATGACCTACGAGGGCCACGCCGACGCGAAGTTCGTCGAGGACTGCGTGCGCGCGATGGCCGAAGGGGTCATCGAGGAGTTTCCCGATCTGTCCGATTCGGCGGTGGTGACGATGAAACAGTCGAACGACGAGTCGATCCACCAGCACAACGCCCACGCCGAGCGGATCGCCGAGTTGGGAACACTGCGCGAGGAGTTCGCCGGCAAGTAACAAACTCGTTGAACTACTACCGGTTCCGGCGGTCAGGGCCTCATGAGTAGGGGTGACAGCCTTCCCACCGCAAACGACGGGATTCTCTCGCTGTTACGAGATAGTGACCTCGGCCCGGAGGTCCTCGCGGAGCGCAGCATGAACGTGACAGAGGTCATCGGCGCGCTCGACGGCCGCGGCGAGCGTTTCCTCGTCGAGATCGGCCCCGACGGTGATCGCAAACCGGATCGCTTCGAGATCGCCATCGTCATCGCGGTCGGCCTCGGCGTCGAGATCGACCCGACCCAGATCATCGATACCGCGCTGTTGGGCACCGATCCGGAGGGCTACGACGTAACAGGACGCGTAACTGGCGAGGAGGGTTCCGGTTGGACTCGGGCCGTCCTCAGTACCCGAATCGATGGTGAGGTCGAATCCATCGATACGATTGTCGGCGATGTACCCCTCTTGGGAGGTGGTGGTGCTTTCGAGCATCCCCTCGATAGGTCGGCTGACAGTCGGGTAAATGCCGGGTTTTCGATTCCAGGATCTTCACGACCGTTCCCGATAGAGAGTTACCAGTGTCCCGATGAGAACGAGCTGAACGATTTTATCGAACACACCGATCAGGGACAACACGGTGGGCCAGTTGATGACGACGTATGCAATGACCTGGATCCCCGTGTAGGCGATGCCGACGAGATACAGGACTCGCGGTCTGAATCCAAGCAAAAACAGGAACGATTGCACCGAAAAAACCCGATGCCGGCCAGGAGAAACCAGATCGCTATCGGCTCGCCCCAGTCCTCGATGCCCTCGTAGAGATGGACGATACCCGTAATGACGACGAGCGCCATTGCGAGATAATCGAGGCGATTCGTCGATGGTTCACCGAACCACTGTCCCGTTCCCGCGGCCATGGACGGGCGGTTCAAACGGCCAATCAATAAATATTTCCTCTATCGGTGGCCTGCTTTTCGATATTCGGCGGCACAGTCGTCCGTCAGTGAGTGGATTTGCCGAACCGACACTCCTCAGGGAACCCGCCAGCGAAGCAGGACACCCTCGTCGATGCGCTCGGTCGATTCGAGCGTCAGTTCGGGAAACTCGGTGACGAACCCCTCACCGTCGGCGAGTGTCGGGGCCTCGCGGCCGCCGATCACGAGCGGGCCAACGAAGGCGGAGAGTTCGTCCACGAGATCGTTCTCGAACAGCGAGAAGATCAGTTCGCCACCGCCCTCGACCAGCAGCCGGTCGATCCTCCGCTCTTCGAGGGCGGCGAGGGCCGAAGCGAGATCGACGCGTTCGCCGCCCGCAGTGATGATCCTTGCACCTGCCGCCGCAAGCGCCCCGATCCGCTGGTCGGGGGCGGCCTCGCTCGTGAGCAGGTAGGTCGCCGCCGCGTCGTCAAGGATCCGGGCGTCTACGGGAGTTCGGGCACGCGAATCCGCGACGACGCGGGCTGGATGGGGTGGGTTGCCCCGATCCTCGCGGGCGGCGATCCGCTCGGGATCGTCGAGCGTCAGGTGGGGATCGTCAGCGAGCACCGTTCCGACCCCGACCATGATGGCGTTGCTTTCGGCGCGCAGTCCATCGACGCGCCCGAAATCGTCGGAACCGCTGATGGCGATCTGCTCGCGCCGCCGGTTCGACAGCTTCCCGTCGGCGCTCATCGCGGCGTTGACGACGACGTGCATACCGGTCCTACGGAAGCCGGCGAAAACCACTTTCGGTGCGCCGTCCGACTCTTTTTATCCGGTCGGCACCAATGGCCGATGATGAGCGTAGAAGACCGCGCCGAGGAGCTCGCCTCCGACCTCGGCGTCGACAAAGAGGAGGTCAAAGAGGATCTCGAAAACCTCGTCGCCTACAGCGTGCCCATCGACGAGGCCGTCAGCAGTCTCCGCCGGAAGTACGGCGGCGGTGGCGGCGAACCCGAATCCAAGGACATCGCCGCCATCACCACCGAGGACGGCAACGTGACCGTCACCGCGCGGATACTCACCGCCGGCAAACGGTCGATCCGCTATCAGGGCGAAGAACAGGTCATCACCGAGGGCACCCTCGCCGACGCGAGTGGAATCATCGATTTCACCGCCTGGGAGGAGTTCGGCCTCTCGCCGGGCGATACGATCACCGCGGGCAATGCGGGCGTCCGCGAGTGGGAGGGCGAGCCTGAACTCAACCTCGGGGAATCGACGACGCTGGTTTTCGAGGACGAATCCTTGGAGGTGCCTCACGAGATCGGCGGCGAAACCGACCTCGTCGATGCGACGCCGGGCGACCGCGGGCTGACCGTCGAGGCCCGCGTGATCGACCTCGAAACCCAGACCATCGACGGCCGGGACGGCGAGACGGAAATCCTGAGCGGCACCCTCGCGGACGAGAGCACCCGTTTGCCGTTCACCGACTGGGAACCCCGCTCCGGAATCGAGGAGGGTGCGGACCTGCGGTTCGAGAACGTCTACGTCCGGGAGTTCCGGGGCGTGCCCTCGATCAACTGCTCGGAGTTCACGACCGTCTTAGCCCTCGATCAGCCAATCGATGTCACCGAGGAGGCCCCCCGGTCCCCCATCGGCGAGGCTGTCGCGGGCGGTGGAGCCTTCGACATCGAACTCGTTGGGACCGTCGTTGCGATCCGGGACGGCTCGGGGCTGATCCAGCGCTGTCCCGAGTGTGGCCGGGTCGTCCAGAAGGGACAGTGTCGAAGCCACGGCGAGGTCGACGCAGAGGACGACCTCCGGGTAAAGGCGATCCTCGACGACGGGACCGGCACCGTCACGGCGATCCTCGGCACCGAGCTTACTCGGGGAGTCTACGGCGGCGACATCGAGGATGCCCGCGAGCAGGCCCGTGAGGCGATGGATCAGGAGGTCGTCGCCGATTCGATCCGCGAGGACCTCGTCGGGCGGGAGTTCCGGGTGCGTGGCTCGCTTTCGGTCGACGACTACGGCGCGAACCTCAACGCAAGCGAGTTCGAGGCCGTCACGGAATCGCCCGCCGCGCGTGCGGAATCCCTGCTCAGGGAGGTGGAACCATGAGTTCGGATCCGGGGCCGGGCACCCGCGAGGTCGCCCACCGACTCTTCGCGACCGAATACGACGCCGCCTCGCTGGAATACGCCGACAGCGAGGAGGAACGCGCGCCCAAATACGTGATCACGCCAACCGGGGCCCGCGCGAACCGGCTGTTCATTGTCGGCGTCCTCACCGAGGTCGAGCGGGTCAACGACGACGTGCTCCGCGCCCGGGTGGCCGATCCCACCGGGGCCTTTGTCGTCTATACCGGCCAGTACCAGCCCGACGCGCTGGCTTTCCTCGAACGCGCCGAACCTCCGGAATTCGTGGCAGTCACCGGAAAGGCGAACGCCTTCGAGCCCGACGATTCCGAGCGGGTGTTCACTTCGATCCGGCCCGAAACCGTCGCTGCGGTCGACGCCGAAACCCGGGACCGCTGGACGGTCGGGGCCGCCGAACATACCCTGGACCGGATCGCGGCGTTCGCCCGCGCGCTCGATGACGGCGAGGACGCCGACCGCGACGACGGCATCGCGCTGGCGCGCGATCACTACGGGACGACGCCCGCGTATCTAGCGGCGTTGCGCGAGACCGCCATCGAGGCGGCCCGACTCGTCGCCGGCGAGGCCGATGCCGTCTCAACGCCCGCGTTCGCCCCGGGTGAGGACGATGGGCGCGAGGTGGCGATTTCGGAACTGCAAGGCGATATCGAGACGCCCGGGCCGGAACCGGAGCCCGAGCCCTCGGCTGCCGAACCTGCTTCGACCACGGAACCGGCCGAGTCGGCTCCGGCGTCCGAAGCCGAGGCCGAGCCGGCCGAAAACGAGGCTGAACCCGAACCGGAACCAGCCACGAGCGAACCGGCCGAACCCATCGGCGAGCCCCAAGCCGCCGAGGCCACGGCCGACGAGGCCCCCGGCGACTTCGAGCCGACGGTCGAACCCGAAGCCGGCGAACCCGACGAACCCGACGAGACCGAGGACCACGAGCCGGGCGGCGTCGCGGAGAAAAAACCCGAGGAAGGGCTCTACGAGCTCGACGAGGCCGAACGCGCCGAGGTCGAGGAGGAATTCGGCACGGAATTTTCGACCGGCGGCGAAGTCGACCAGCCGGGCGAGGCCGACATCGACGTGCCCGACGCCGAGGACCTCGCGGATCTCACCGGCGAGGAATCGGAGGCGGAACCCGCCGACACAGTGGCTTCCGGAGCCGATACCGACGGCGAACCCGAAGAAGAAAGCGAGGAGGCGACCGACATCGATATCGAGGACAGGGCGATGGAGGCGATGCGTGACCTCGCCGACGGCGACGGTGCCGACCGCGGGGCGGTCATCGAGCGAGTCGCCGACGAACACGGCGTCGATCCCGGAGCGGTTGACGACGCCATCGAGAGCGCGCTGATGAGCGGACGCTGTTACGAACCACAGGATGACGTACTGAAGCCGATCTGATCGGATGGCGCTGGTCGATCCCGTTCCCGGTGAGCCGGCGGCGGTCGCCGACCTCGGCGAGGACCGCGCGCTCGTGATCGCGGACTACCACGCCGGGATCGAGGACGCGCTGCGCTACGAGAGCGGCGTCGAAGTCGAGAATCGCGCCGAATCGCGCCGCGAGCGCGTCCATCGGTTGCTCGACCGGACGGGTGTGGATCGGTTGGTCGTTCTCGGGGACTTCATGCACTCGATTGGCGGTCCCGGTGGCGCGGAACGCGGCGAGATCGAGGTGCTTCTGGAGTCGCGTTCCGTTCCCGTGACGGTCGTCAAGGGCAACCACGACGGCGACATCGAATCCATCGTCGAGCGGGCGCGCTCGCCCCGAACGCCGGATTCGATCCCCGAGGTGACGGTCACCGACGGCGGTGGCCGTCGGCTCGGCGAGGTGGGGTTCGTCCACGGTCATAGCTGGCCCGATCCGGCGGTGCTTGCGGCGCGAACGGTCTGTGTGGGCCACGAACACCCCTGCGTGCGGCTGACCGACGAGGTCGGCGGCAGCCGGGTCGAGCCGGTCTGGCTGCGTGGCCGCCTCGACCGCGAGGCGTTCGCGGATCGGATCGAGCGGTGGGGCGCGCCCGATCTCGTCGTGTTTCCGGCCTTTAACGATCTCAGCGGAGGCACGTGGATCAACGTCGCCGGCCAGGAGTTTCTCTGTCCGTTTCTGCCCGAGGGGCTTGCCGAGGGGGAAGCTTACCTGCTCGATGGGACGCGATTGGGCTCCTACGACGAGGTTTGAGGGATCTCGGCGAGCGATACGCTTACCTTTCGGGGAGCCTTACCGAAACCGATGAGTGATAGCCAGGCCGCGGGTTCTGCGGCCTTCGCACAGCTCGGCGAGGAGGTGCGCACGGCGCTTTCCGAACGGGGCTTTTCGACGCCGACCGCGCCCCAGCGAAAGGCACTCGAGCCACTCGCCGCCGGCGAGAACGCCTTGGTGATCGCGCCCACCGGGACTGGCAAGACCGAGGCGGCCATGTTGCCCGTGTTCGACTCGATTTCGGACGCCGAGGACCGCTTCGGCGTCTCGGCGCTGTACGTCACGCCACTGCGGGCCCTGAACCGCGACATGCGTGAACGCCTCGATTGGTGGGGCGAGAAACTCGGCGTCGAGGTCGACGTGCGCCACGGCGACACCTCCGATTACCGCCGCCAGCAGCAGGCCACCGATCCCCCGGACGTGCTCGTGACCACCCCCGAGACGGTCCAGGCGATGCTAACGGGCTCGAAACTCCGGGAGGGGCTTGCGGATCTCGAACACGTCATCGTTGACGAGGTCCACGAACTCGCGTCCTCGAAACGCGGCGCTCAGTTGGCGGTGGGCCTCGAACGCCTGCGCGAGATCGCGGGCCCGTTCCAGCGGATCGGGCTCTCGGCGACGGTCGGCGACCCCGACGCCGTGGGGGCGTTTTTAACGGGCAACCGCAACTGCACCGTCCGCGAGGTCGATGCGGGCAGCCGACTCGACCTCCGAGTGGTCACTCCCGAAATCACCGACGACGACGAGCGACTGGCGAGCGAACTCGTCACCGAACCCGAGATGGCCAGCCACGTCCGGGCAATCACCGAAATCGTCGAAGAAAACGACTCGACGCTGATCTTCGTCAACACGCGTCAGACCGCCGAGGCGCTCGGCTCGCGGTTCAAGGCGATCGATGCGAACATCGGCGTCCATCACGGCTCGCTCTCGCGGGAGGCACGAGTGGACGTCGAGGACCAGTTCAAGGCCGGCGATCTCGACGGGCTGTTGTGTACCTCCTCGATGGAACTCGGGATCGACGTCGGCCGGGTCGATCACGTCGTCCAGTACGCCAGCCCCCGCGAGGTGTCGCGCCTGCTCCAGCGGGTCGGCCGGGCGGGCCATCGCAGCGACCGAACCTCGCGGGGAACCGTGATCGCCACCAGTCCCGACGACGCCCTCGAAGCGCTGGCCATCGTTGACCGCGCCCGCGACGGCGATGTCGAACCCGCCGAGATCCACGCGGGCAGTCTGGACACGCTCGCAAACCAGATCGCCGGGCTGACCATGGGCCATGGCGAGATCGGCGCGCGCCGGGCCTACGAGATCTGTACACGCGCGGCCCCTTTCGACGACACCCCGAAGGAGACGTTCCGTGAGGTGATGCGGGAGTTAGGTAGTAATAGAATCCTCTGGCTCGACGAGGACGCTGACCGCCTCGAAAAATCCGGCGGCACCTGGCAGTACGTCTATGCGAACCTCTCGATGATCCCCGACGAGGCGACCTACGAGGTCCACGACGTGGCCAGCGGCCGGGGCGTCGGCAGCCTCGACGAGCGCTTCGTCACCACCTTCGCCGAGCCGGGGGCGGTGTTCATCCAGCGTGGAGAGATGTGGCGGATCGTCGAGATCGACGACGAAGATGAGGAGGTACAAGTGAGCCCGGTCGAGAACCCCGCCGGCGAGGTGCCCTCCTGGATCGGCCAGGAGATCCCCGTGCCCGCGGCGGTCGCCGGCGACGTGGGCGAACTCCGACGGGTCGCGGCCCCCCAACTCGCGGACGGCGCACCCCGAGCGGCGGTCGCCCGCGAGTTCACCGGGCGGTACCCGACTGACGAACACACTGCGAGCGAGGCGCTCGAACCCGTCGAACGGCAGGTCGAGGCCGACGATCCGATCCCCGCTGACGACCGGATCGTCGTCGAGTTTCAGGGCGGGACCGTGGTGGTCAACGCCTGTTTCGGTCACAAGATCAACGAAACCCTCGGGCGGTTGCTGTCGGCGCTGATCGGCCAGCGCACCGGCTCGTCGGTGGGACTGGAGACCGATCCCTACCGGATCGAACTCACAGTTCCCGGCGGGATCGCGGCCCACGACGTGGTCGAGACCCTCGAAGACACCGATCCCGACCACGTCGGAACGTTGATCGAGTTGAGTCTGAAGAACTCGGATGCGCTGAAGTTCCGCCTCTCGCAGGTCGCCACGAAATTCGGCGCGCTGAAATCCTGGCAGGGGTCGGGGGAATCGATCTCGATGGACCGGCTGCTGGGCGCGCTTGAGGACACGCCGATGTACGAGGAGGCGGTCCGGGAGGTGTTCCACGAGGACCTCGATGTCGGGGGCGCTTCTGAAGTGCTCGACCGACTTCAATCCGGCGAGTTAGCGGTCGAACGGATCGGCGAGCGCACGCCGCTCGGGCTCGGCGGCCGGTCGGGCGGCACCGAACTGCTCGCCCCCGAAAACGCCGACGCGAGCGTGATCGAGACGGTCAAAGAGCGCATTCGGGACGACCGCGTCCTGTTGGCCTGCCTGCACTGCAAGGAATGGGATCGCACCCAGCGGGTCGAGCGAGTAGCCGAGAAGCCTGAGTGTCCGCTGTGTGGATCGACCCGGATCGCCGCGCTTAACCCGTGGGCCGAGGATGCCGTCGAAGCCGTACGAGCGAACGAAAAGAGCGACGACCAGGAGACGGCGACCCAACGCGCCTACCGGGCGGCGAGCCTCGTCCAGAGTCACGGCAAGCGGGCGGTGATCGCGCTGGCGGCCCGCGGGGTCGGCCCGCGAAACGCCGCCCGGATCATCAACAACCACCGCGAAAACGAGGACGACTTCTATCGGGATATCCTCGAAAAGGAGCGTGAATACGCCCGAACGCAGGCGTTCTGGGACTGACAACGCAGCCTTTATGGTGTGATCCCACATAATGTGGGACGATGGGGACGATCGACTCAAAGGGGCGAGTCACGCTCCCGCAAGAACTCCGCGAACGGCTCGGGCTTTCCCCCGGAACGGAAGTCGAAATCTCCGCGCAGGGCGAGCGCGTGGTGATCGAACCGGAGCGCGATCCCGAGGAGATCAGCGAGCGGATGGACGAACTGCTCGGTGATCTCGAACGAACGGCAAGGGAGGAGGAGTCGATGGACCAGTTCGCCAGTGAACACCGCGACCTCATCCGGAAGCAGGCAGCGCCCGATGACCGATCGTGATGAACCCGTTCTGTTCGATGTCGGGGTGATCGCGCTCGCACACGCCGAGACGCCGGTCAGCGAACCGGCACTCGAGTACGTCCGCGAGGCGATCCACGGTGATCTCGACGCGGTCGTTCCATACGCGGCCGTCATCGGCGCACATCACGTCCTGCGTAGTGTGTACCGGGTCCCGCGCGAGACGGCGACGGACCTCCTTTCGAACTTCCTCGACGCCCGGCGGATTCATTGGCACGGAACGCTCTCGGAATCGGGGATCAGGTCGGCGCTTGCGATCGCCGGCGAGAACAATATCGACGGATGGGATGGCTACTACGCGACTGTTGCCAGAGAAGTCGCCGTATCGACGGTTCTCACCCTCGATACCGATCTCGGTCGTCCGGATGGGATCGAAGCCGAGGTCATACTCTCGCGCTCGGAGTTCACGGAGCTCGATCGGTTTATCGATGAACTATCCGGATGAGATCCTTCCGGATATCCTCGAAAAGGAGCGCGAGTACGCTCGCACGCAGGCGTTCTGGGACTGACCGAAGCAAGCGAAAAACCCGTATGACAGGGGGTTGAATCGCGTCGCATGAACTTCGCTCCCGGCGTCTGGTGGTATGCGCTGCCGCCGTTGGTGCTCGCGCTTCCGGCCTTTATTGTCAGTCCGACGCTCGGCGGTCTCTTCGTCGTCGCCGCCGCCGGCACGCTCGTGTTCTTCCGCGATCCAGAGCGTACGCCCCCGTTTTCGGGGATCGTCTCGCCCGCCGATGGCAAGATCTCGGAGATCCGCACCGAGGGCGATCGCATCCGGCTCTGTATCTTCATGAACGTCCACGATGTGCACGTCGTTCGCGCACCCCAACAGGGGACCGTCGAGGCGGTCGAGCACGAATCCGGCGGGTATCGTCCCGCGTTCTCGAAGGACTCCGACCGCAACGAGAAGGTCCACGTCCGGTTTTCGGAGTTCGACGTGACCCTCATCGCGGGGGCGTTCGCCCGCCGGATCCACCCCTACGTCGAGGAGGGGGACGACCTCGAACGCGGCGAACGACTCGGCCACATCGCGTTCGGTAGCCGCGTCGATGTGTTGTTGTCCCCGGAGATCGACCACGCCGATCTCCGGGTCGAACGCGGCGAGAAAGTCACCGCCGGCGAGACGACCGTTGCGGCGAACGGCGGCGCGAACGACGACTGGGAGTGGAACGGCGAGGACAGTTAAAACGACGGCTGGATGGACTCGCGCGCCGCCGCGAAGTGCTCGTTTTGGATCTCGATCTCGCCGGCGCGCTCGCTCGCCTCCTCGGGGCCGTACTCGGTTGCGACCTCCCGGATCGCCCGCATCGACGCCGCCCGACAGAGCGCCTCGATGTCCGCGCCGCTGTAGCCATTGAGATCGGCTGCGAGCGCATCGAGATCGACGTCATCCCCGAGGGGTTTGCCCTGTGTGTGAATGGTGAGGATGGCCCGCCGCGCGTCCTCGTCGGGGGCGGGCACTTCGATGTGGGTTTCGAGCCGTCCGGGACGGAGCAGCGCCCTGTCGAGAGCCTCCTTCCGGTTGGTGGCGGCGAGCACCACGAGGTTGGGGTTGTCGGCCAGCCCGTCGAGTTCCGTGAGGAGCTGGGAGACGACGCGCTCGCTCACCTCGTGGCCCCCGCCGCGTTCGGCGGCCAGCGCGTCGATCTCGTCGAAAAATATGATGGTCGGGGCGGCCTGGCGGGCGCGGTCGAACACCTCCCGGACGGCCTTCTCGCTCTCGCCGACATAGCGATCCAGCAGTTCAGGACCGGCGACGTGGACGAAGTTAACCTCGCTCTCGCTTGCGACCGCTCGTGCGAGAAGCGTCTTGCCCGTGCCCGGCGGGCCGTACAGCAACACCCCCGAGGGCGGATCGGTGGCGGTCTCGTCGAACAACTCGGTGTAGGCGAGCGGCCATTCGACGGCCTCCCGAAGGGTGAGTTTCGCCTCGTCGAGGCCGCCGACGTCCTCGAACGTTGTCGTCGGCGTCTCGGCGACGAATTCCCGCATCGCGGAGGGATCGACCGCCGCGAGCGCCGCCTCGAAGTCCGCACCCGTGACCCCGAGATCGGCCAGTTCCGCGCCGTCGGCGTCCCGAAACCGCCGCAGGGCGTTCATGCCCGCCTCCGTGGCGAATGCGTGCATGTCCGCGCCGACGAACCCGTAGGTGCGGTCGGCGAGGCGATCGAGGGAAACGTCGTCGGCGAGCGGCATCCCCCGTGTGTGGACTTCGAGGATCTCGCGGCGACCCGCCCGGTCGGGGACGCCGATCTCGATCTCGCGGTCGAAACGACCGCCCCGCCGGAGGGCGGGGTCGAGCGCGTCCACGCGGTTGGTCGCGCCGATGACGACCACGTCCCCGCGGGCGTCGAGGCCGTCCATCAAGCTGAGCAACTGGGCGACCACCCGGCTCTCGGCGTCGCCGCCCTCCTCACGTTCGCCCGCAACGGAGTCGATCTCGTCGAAAAACACGATGCTCGGGGTGTTTTCGCTGGCCTGTTCGAAGATCTCCCGGAGGCGTTCCTCGCTTTCGCCCTTGTATTTCGACATGATCTCCGGGCCCGAGACGTGATGGAAACTCGCGTCGACCTCGTTTGCGACCGCGCGGGCGATCAGGGTCTTGCCCGTTCCGGGCGGACCGTAGAGCAGAACGCCCTTCGGCGGGTCGATTCCCACCCGTTGGAAGAGTTCGGGATCCGAAAGCGGGAGTTCGATCATCTCCCGGACCTGATCGAGTTCGTCGTCGAGGCCGCCGATGTCCTCGTAGCTCACCCGGTCGTCGGGTTCGTCCTCGTTGGCTTCCGCACCGGCAGGGACGGTGACGGTCGTCGCGTCGGTGATCCGGACCGTCTCCTCGGGGTCGGTGTCGGTGATCGTGAACGGGCCGACCCCGAGGCGTTCGATCCGGATCCGCTCGTTCGCCCGGACCGGACGGTCGCGGAGATCGCGCTTGATGGCGCGCTCGACGGTTTCGGCGTCCTTGGCCGAAATCGAGACGGGCGGGGTGATCGTCACCGACCGGGCGTCCTCGACGGCCTGCTTGCGCACGGCTACGGTGTCGTCGATGCTCACGCCGGCGTTCGACCGGGTGTCGGCGTCGATCCGGATAGTGTTTTCGTTCAGACCGGGACCGCCGGGCCAGACTTTCGCGACGGTGGTTCGCTCGCCGTCGATCAACACGGTATCGCCGCTCAACACGCCGAGTTGCCGGCGAGCGGATTCGGGTAGGCGGGCGACGCCCCGGCCCGCATCGCGCTTTTCGGCCCCTTGGACCGAAAGCGTCACCTCGGGTTCGCTCATGTCAGGCCCTCGGGAACGAACCGCCTTCATCGTTCGCTTTCGGGGCAACGCATTTAGTCCGCGCCGACACAGTGGTTCACATGGTGGTAGAGACCGAGCGCGACGACATGACGTGGTACGAGTGTGAGAGCTGTGGGCTCATGTTCGACGAACGCGAGGACGCCCGCCAGCACGAGGAAAACTGCGACGCCGAGGATCCCTCATACATCCAGTAGCGCGGTCGGCGTCCCGCTACTCCTCCCCGACGATCTCGTAATAGTGTTCGCTCACCGCGTCCTCGGCGAAGACGAACACCCGCCCGCGGGCGATGTCGGGATCGGCCTCGACGCGGACGCCGTAGCCCTCGATTCCGACCTCGACGCCGGGAAATACCTCTTCCCGTCCGTCCTCGTCGAGGAGGACCCGCCCGACGCCGGTCGATTCGAGCACGTCGTCGTGGGTTTTGCGGTCGTTGACGTACACCATCACGCCCTCGGTTTCGCTGGGGTCGGTGACGAGTACGTGGACCTCCTTGCCGGGTGGCGTTTCGAGCGCCCCCGAGACCTTCTCGGGAACGCCGTGATAGAAGGTCTCCCGGCCGTCGGTATACCGGATCTCGATGCCGTTTTCGGTGAGATCGACCCCCAACGTCGATGGGGCGACGTTGCTGCGCTGTCTCATTGGCGAACGTTGGCGAGCACGCTCCAAAAGCGCCGCGTTCGAAGGCGGTAAGTGGAGGCTCCGCGAGGGATCGGTATGAACGGCCGTGCACGCGCCCCTGCCGCGGGGACGATCCTCAACGCGCTGGCAAACGGCACCGGAGCGGCGTTCGCCATCGACCTCGAAACCACCGCTACGGTCACCCTCGACGACTGCGAGGGGATCACCGGCGAAATCGAAGGTGCACCCGAGGCCGACACCGAACTGATCGAGCGGTGTGTTTCCCTCGTCGTCGAGGAGTACGGCGACGGGCAGGGCGGGACCGTGCGAACGGAAAGCGAGGTGCCGATGGCTGCCGGACTCAAGAGTTCGAGCGCCGCGGCGAACGCGACGGTACTTGCGACGCTGGACGCGCTCGACCGCGAGATTTCACGCGAGAAGGCCACGAATATCGGGATCCGCGCGGCCCGCGAGGCCGGCGTCACGGTGACCGGCTGTGCCGCCGGCGCGCATGCGAGCATGTTCGGTGGCGTAGTCGTGGCCGACAACACGCGCAACGAACCCCTCGGCGGTGGCGAGGCCGCGTGGGACGTGCTCGTCACCCTGCCTGCCGAGCGCGCGTTCAGCGCCGACGCAGACACTGAGCGCTGCCGGCGGGTCGCGCCGCTGGCGGACCTCGTCGCCGAACTCGCGCTTGAAGGCGAGTACGAGCGGGCCATGACCGTCAACGGCTTCGCCTTCTGTGCGGCGCTCGATTTCCCGACCGATCCGCTGTTCGACGCGCTGCCCCGCGCCGACGGGGTGTCGCTGTCGGGCAGCGGGTCGGGTTACACGGCGGTCGGCGAGCGGGACCCACTGAAGAAGGTACAAGAAGCGTGGGACGAGTATGGGGGGAGTACATGGCTAACGACGACACGACCCGACGGGGCCCAGAGGGGATGAATCTCGAAGAACTCCGCGAGGAGATCGAAGAGATCGACCGCGATCTGGTCGAGTTGATCGCCCGGCGCACCTACGTCGCCGATACCGTCGCCGAGGTGAAAGCCAAGCAGGGGCTTCCCACCACGGACGAGGACCAAGAACAGCGCGTGATGGATCGGGCCGGTGAGAACGCCGAACACTTCGACGTGGACTCCAATCTCGTGAAGGCTATCTTTCGATTGTTGATCGAGTTGAATAAAATATCCCAGCGGAGCGAGCGCGGGGATCGATAGGCGGCTTCGGGTTGAAGTGATAGATACGAACGAAGCAATAACATGACTAAATTTAGATATATTTATTACCACTAGATCTTATAGTATCACTAATGGGTTTCGAGATTCCCCTCGCAACTAGAGTAGCGGACTCGTGCTGCGTCGAGACGTTCAAAAGCTGGACGTCATTTTCGGATTACTTCGAGGATGCGACCCAAATGCAGGTCGTGACGTACTGTGATTCCCCCGAATTCATCCTTCAGATGTTCGATACCCTTGATGAATTGGGTGAACTGGAAGTCATCGTCGGGGATGTGGATGATTACCGTGACCGACTCGTCGATAAACCCGACACCGCCGATCGCCTCGAACGCCTCCGGCGCGAGGGCAAGCTCATCATTTACCTGTGTGAAACCAAGGAGGTCCACTCGAAGCTCTACCTCATCCAGTACGATGATGAGTCGGACGGAACGCCGGCATCGCTCGCGGACTACGGTGGGGACGCGGACGGCAACGGATCCGGCGAACGGCGGGTTCGGATTATCGTCGGATCCCCAAACCTCTCGAAAAACGCGTGGTCGAACCAGACGAACGTCGGCATCGTCTATGAAACAACACACGGTAGTGACCTCCACGAGAACTTCCGCGATCTCTACGAGGAGCATCGAGCGTACAACAACAACGGACCGTTCCTCGAAGACCTGACCGAGCGCATCGAGGGCTCGGGGGAGTCTCGTGAGAAGGTCATCAACCTGTACACCGCAGGCAAGGTGGGAACGACGGACGAACTCGGGGAGATCCATGGCAAGCTCGCGGACCACATCGACGAGGAAATCGATACCGTCAACCTCGTGCTCGAAGACGGATCGGAGCCGACCTCCGGAACTAATAGGGATTCGAACGGGGACACTACTTCCGGCAACGATACGCCACTGACCGACGCTCCCGATACCCGTATCAATCTCTCGCTGCGTGGGTACAACGAGACGACCATCGACACGGTGTCGAAGCTACAGGACTACGATGCGACGGTTTCGAACGATACGTTGAACGTGACCCCGGCGGCGTTTCAACGGTACACCCGTGAGACGTTCTCCGTACCGACGATGAAACTCGACGACACACAGAAGCGACTGAAATTCCACCACGACGGACGTATCTACGACGTTACGAGCTCACCATCCGGTAATTCAGCGTCGATAGACGCCGCGCTGGCCGACATGGAGGCGTACTTCACAACGGTTGATGACCACGGCAACTCGAACGATCCAGCGGCGGTAAAGGCACATATGATGGAGGCGCTGTTATGGTTTTTCTGGGCCCCGTTCGTAAATCGACAGGCCGCATTCTACCGCGCTCATGACGTGGATCTCGATAAAGCACTACCATACCTGTATATCTACGGCGAATCCAACGGTGGGAAGGGAACGTTCATTCGGTTCGCGCTCGGGATGATTAGCGGGGGACGCGTCGAATCGGC
>CAYOFZ010000002.1:26502-38735 GCA_964403315.1 uncultured Halobacteriales archaeon
GTCCCACTCGATCACGCCGCTCCGGCCGGCGGCCGCGTCGAATCGGCGGTCGATGCCGACGAAATCGGCAAGCGAAACGTCCGGAACCTACGGTCGGCACACACCGCCTTCCCCGTGGTGATCGACGATATCACGAAACAGAAAGTCCACAGTCTCGATACCTTGCGGAATTTCTGGAGAGGTTGGACGGGAGAGACGCCGTACCCGCTGTTTGCGTTCGTCTCGAACGACAAGCGGCCAAACGAATGGTTCCGCAACCGCGCGAAAATCCTGCATTTCGATGTGAATTTTCAGACCTCGCGCCGGGGCGAGGCACGGGTGAACGAACTCATCGCCGACCACAACCCCCTGTTCTCGTGGTTCGGTCATGAGTACCTCTCGCGTGACCTCACGTTGGCCGAAGACGACGACACCCTCCACGAGGTACGCAACGCGATGCTCGCTCTCTACGAACAGGCAGGTCGTGAAGTACCGGAGTACTTCCCACGCGAACCCGCCGAACGCATTCATGATACGGGCCGTGTCCGCTGGCGCGATCTGCTCGCCCGCGATGACGTGACGCTTACTGAGGAAACGGACACACTCGTCGTGTCGTTCGATGAATCGATGAGTTACGAGATTCACGCGTACAAACGCGACCCGCCGATGGCGGTGCGAGTCGAGAAGCGCGGACTGGATTTGGTCATCAAAACACCGGAAGCGTTCTTCGAGTGGCTCGGAGACGACATGCCGGTGGAGACACAGGAGGAAAGCGGCTTCCTTGCACGGATTCGACGGCGCTTTAGTGGCTGACGGGCGTTAATCCATTCGTACTATATATCATTTCATGGGTTATTTGTCGAATAAGTGTGGTTCTCGGCTATTCGACTGGACTTTAAGAGAGTACAACGTGACTACTATCAGTACGTCTCGGCAAGGGCATCAAGCGCCTCATGGTGCTCGGTGGTATGGGGCGCGGTCAGCGGCGAGACGCTCACCATCCCCTCGGCGATTGCGCGGCGGTCGGTGCCTTCGGGATCCTCGATCTCGCCCGTGGCCATGGCGTCCCAGAACCGGTCGTGAAGCGTGATCGACCCCCCGTTGTGGGTCGCACCCATCTCGTAGACGGTCGAGGGCCGGGTGATCGCCATTGGCGCGGGTTCCTCGTCGGGAAGCGGGGCGTTGACGTTGAGGTACTCCGCTTGCTTGAAGACGCCCGTATCGGGGGCGTGTTCGACGAGATGCCGGGCCGCCCGACAGGCCTCGTCGTAGTCCTCGATATCGGTTTCGGGGGGCCATCGGGCGTCGGGAAGGTATAACGAAACAGCCATCGCCGGCACCCCGAAGAAGGCGGCCTCGACGGCGGCGCTCACCGTACCGGAACGGCCCAGCACGTACGCGCCGAGGTTCGCACCCGAGTTACAGCCCGCGACGACGAGATCGGGATAGGGTCCGATGGCTTCGAGGCCCGCGATGACACAGTCCACGGGCGTTCCGTGGATCGCGTAGCCCAGTTCGTGATCCTCGACGCGGACCTCGTCGGACATCGCCCGACCGACCGAACTCTGGTCGTTCGCGGGAGCGACGCCGGTAACGTCGGCAACCTCGTCGAGAGCGTCGCGGAGGGCGCGGAATCCGGGACTGTCGATCCCGTCGTCGTTGGTGAGCAGCACGTCGAGGGCCATAGTTTGGCGTGGGCAGGCAGGCGTGGAAAAACCTGCTATCCAACGCGATCAACCACCGTCTCCTCGTCGATCACGAGATTGTAGGCTTCTTCGTCGTCGTTCCAGAGCGCGAGTACCCCCTCGAAGACGAGCACCTCGCCGTAGTCGGCGTCGAGCAACGCGCGATTGAGCGCCGTCTCGCGAGTGAGCACGGCGTAGTGATCGACCGATTGGCTGCCGTCGCCGATCCGAAACAGGGGATTGTCCTCCGAGAGCGAGTGGCTGAGTTTGACCGCCACGCAGTCGATCCGGTCGGTGACGTGGGCCTCGGTATCGGCCAGTGGCGCGAAGCGGTTACGGTCGGGCGCGACCTCGATTCGCCGCTGGCCGTCCGCGCGGATGATCGAGTAGGCGTACTGCACCGAGGTGTTGACGAACTCGCCGGTCGCGGGGTCGCGCTCGTTGGCGGATCCGTCGGCACGGTCCGCGGTGGCGCGACCACCCTCATCGAGGCGGCGCTGAAGCTCCGGCACCGCGATGTCGGGCTTGCGGTCGAACGACCAGCCCCCGTCAGTCGGGGCCATATCGGACCACAGCCGCAGGGTCGGCGCATAGACGTTGTAGCGATCCTCCGCGTGCTTCCCGGCACGCTCCGGGGCGGCGGTAGCCGCTCCATCGACTATGGTGCGTTCGACCTCGCGGAGGTGGGTGGCGGTGTTCTTGTCGGCGGGTGCGAGCGCGAGCAACGCGCCGTCGTCGGCGAGGTGATCGAGATACCGCCTCATCGTGGCGGCCGGGTCGGCGAGTTCGATCAACACGTTCGCGAAGACCACCAGATCGAACTCGTCCTCGGGGTCGAAGTCTTCGGCGGTGGTCCGGTGGACCGTCGGGTCTACCGTCGCGTCGGTTCCGTCGAGGAGGGCCTCGCACACCTCGGCGGCCCCGCTCGGTTCGACGGCGTGATATTCGATGAGCGCGCCATCGAGGTAGTCGAACAGGCCGAGCGCGGGCCCGCCGACGCCTGCGCCCACGTCGAGCACCCGGAGCCGCGCGGGAAATAGGCTCTGACTCCCGAGTTCGTCGAGCGCGTACTGGGTCGCAGCGTAGTAACTAGGCAGGTGATAGACCGCGTAGCCAAGCGCCGCCTCGTAATCGTATTCGACGGGGTGTTGGCGATAGTAGCGCTCCTTGAGTCGGCGGATCTCCCCCCGAAGCGTGTCGCCGGATTCGCCCTCGGTCCAGTCGAGGTCGAAGCGCTCGATCAAGAGGTCTTCGAGGCGGTCGAGATACTCGTCGGGAACCGCTCCGACGCCGTCGAAGTCGGGTTCGAACGGACCTTCGGCGGGGACGAACGCGCCGTCGTCGCGCTCGACGACGCCGAGGTCAACGACGTGTTCCCGGAGTACCTGCCGGACGACTGCCGGATGAACGCCACCCTCGACGTACTCGGCGAGTTCCTCGGGATCGACGGGCCGGACGTTGCGGAGGTATTTCGCCGAATCGAGGATCGCCTCGCGCTGATCCGCGCTCATCGCCCGGCCTCCCGGTAGAGGGCCTCGACAGATTCGTGGTCGGCATCGGCGATCCGGGCGGCCGCTTCGGCGATCGCCTCGGCCCCGTCGAAGGTCGTCTGGATGTCGGCGTACACTCGCGCACGTCCGTCGGTCACCGTCTCGACGAGGTCGTTCAATTCCGCCGAGATCGGCGTCTCGAAGCCCTCGGGGACCTCCTCGGCTGCGAGCGCAAATGCGAGGATCGCCGCGTGGGCCTTCGCCTGCACCGTCTCCATCGCCCGGTCGTGTTCCTCGGGCGTGGTCTCGACGAGCGTGTTGCCCGCCGCCCGGAGGCGCTCACGGATCGTCCCCGTCACCGGGCCCCCCTCGCTGGCCACGACGGCGACGTTGCCCGGTGCGTTCCCGGGAGCGAAAAGCGGATGGAGGCTCAGCCGTTCGCGGTCGGGGGCGTGATCGGCCATCGCGGCGACTGGCCCGGTCATGACGCCGCTACAGTCGATGACCGCGGATTCGGCGGCGGGGGCGTACGTCTCGATCCCCTCCTCGACTGCCGGGATCGGCACCGCCAGACAGACCGCCTCGAAGCGCTCGTCGGTGTCGGTCGGGACCGCGCGACCGCCGTGGGCAGTAGCCGCCCCCTCGGCCACCTCGGGATCGAGATCCGCGAAGGCCAACTCCGTCTCGGGGCCGTCGATGACCCCTGTGAACCAGCGACCCACCGCCCCCGCGCCGACGATCAGTACGTCCATCGATGGGGGATAGTTCGGGGGTGCCAAAAGACGTGTCGTCCTCGCCGGCGACCGCCCGCCCTGGGATTATTACTGCGCATCTACAAAGGTTTTTGTATATCCGTTGTGTATGAGACGATAGCATGAGCACGTCATCGCGTCCCGTCATCGAGCAGTGTCGATCCGAAGACGCCACGCCGGTCGAACTCGACGCCGACGCGCTGGATTCGACCGCGACCGACTACCTCCGGGAGCTCAAGGGAGATCTGGCCGGCGAACGCCTCGTGCCCGCCCGGCTCACCGTCGAGGCGTGTTTCGACGAGGACTGCTCGATTTCGACCCAGGAGGAGGCCGAACGGGTCCGTGACTACATCCGCGCCGCCTCGTTTCTCGGGGCCGGTCGGCTCACCGTTTCCTTCGAGGAGGTCGCAAACGAGGCGAAGGTCCGCCCCGCGCTCGAAGCCTGTGCTGAACGCGCCCGTCGGGACGGCGTGACCCTCGAATTCGACGGGCCGCTGTCGCTTGAATCCTGAGGCATCGGTCGATCTCGGACATGACCTCAAAGCGAGCGCTCGAACAGCGACTCTCCCGGGTTCAGGGGTTCGATGCACCGCAGGCGGCCCTCGAACAGTACCCCACGCCTGCCGACATCGCCGCCCACTTGGTGCATCTCGCGGATCTCAACGATGATCTCGACGGGGTTGTCGTCGATCTCGGTGCCGGGACGGGCATCCTCGGGCTTGGTGCCGCGCTCCGGAGGCCTCGCCGGGTGATCGGCATTGAGCGCGACCCCGCCGCGCTCGCGCTCGCCCGGGACAACGAGCGCCGGGTCGCCCCCACCACCGGGATCGACTGGCTCCTCGCGGACGCGACCCGGCCGTCGCTTGAGGGGTCGGATGCCACCGTGCTCATGAACCCCCCCTTCGGTGCCCAATACGGCAACGAGGGTGCGGATCGACGGTTTCTCGACGCCACCCGCGAATTTGCCGATGTAGTGTATTCGATCCACAACGCGGGCAGTCGCGGGTTCGTCGAGTCGTTCGTCGCCGACGGTGGCGGGGAAATCACCCACGCCTACGAACTCGCGCTGGAAATCGACCGGCAGTTCAACTTTCACGAAGCCGAACGGGAGACGATCCGCGCGGAGTGTTATCGGATCCTCTGGCCTCAAGCGTAGGTTTCCCTCTCGGCGATCACCACCCTCGTGTCGCCTTCGGCGGCGATCAACGCGGTGTCGTTGCGGACGAACTCGATGTCGCCGATCGTGGTGCTCTCGCCGGGATCCGGGATGGGCGCGCGGTCGCCCCCGCCGAGAGAGATATAGAAGGCTTGTGATTCGGGTACAATCGACACTGATCGGTCGTCGATGGTGCCCCGCACGCTCGCGGGATCGGAGGTGTAGGCCGGAACGCGCTCGCCGTCCTCGGCAAGTTCGATTCGATAGGCAGTTTCGTTGCCGACGACCCATCCCTCGCGGTGGGCCGTGATCGTTTCGCTCCAGGTGAGCCCGCCCACCCGGACCGTCCCGTTGCCGTTGGTTTCGAGTGCGGCTTTCGAGACCTCCCGACTCCAGATTTCGCGGTCCTCGTTGACCACGATCACGCCGCTGGTAGTCACGTTGGTCGTCTCGCCGAAGGCCTCGACGTTGACGACGGAAATCATCTCGTTGGTGACGTTCTCGTCGTAAAAAATCGTGTATTCGCCGACCGTAATCGTCTCAGCAGGAGGGTTGGCGTTGACCACGTTGAGGTTGAGCGGAACGGCAATCAGGCAGGTTCCGACGAGCGGTATCACGAGCACCGCGGCCGCGGCCTGTCGTGGGGTGAGCGAACCGACGAACGGGTGATCGGTGGCGGTGGCTGCGGCGGTGATCGCGGTCGCCAGCGCGATCACGAACACGACGCCGAGCGCCCGATAGAGCACGAACGTCGACGCCCCGCGGATCCACCAGATCGCCCACAGCGAGAGCTGCAAGCTCACCAGCAGCGAGCCGATCCACAGCCGGAGCGGGTCCGGTCGGATTGACCGCCGGCCCAACAGTGCTACTCCCGCGAGCACGCCGACGAGAAACCCGAGGAGATGGCTCTGGACGGCGATCCCGTACCACCACGGCGGGGCGACGCTCGCGCTCGCCTCGACGACGGCGATGGGATCGCCCAGCGCCGCGGTGACGGTCTGAACCGCGCCGCGAACTGCGAGCGCGATCACGGCCACGAGCGGGTAGCGAACCAGAACGAATCCCATGAAGGCGAAGATCGGCCCCGAGAAGCCGATGACCGGGCCCCACGAAAACAGGCTCGTGAACACTCCGAGTCCGAGAATCGAGAGGGGAAAAACGACGAACGCCCGAACCCGTGGGTTAGCGCGCCAGGACTCGCCATCAGCGTGGTGGCTCCAGACGTATTCGACGACAGGAAGGAGGATCACTGCCGAGGTGAGGTTGCCCGAGAGGTGGGCAGGGCTGGCGTGAGCGAAGCTGCCCGCCAGCCAGCCCAGCGGATAGAAGTACGACCACGCCGAAAACGGCAGGGCGAGTGGCTCCTCCCAGTAAGTGATACCCTCCTGGACGACGAGATACACGAACAGAACGAACCCGAGCACGAGGATCGACCCCCACGGGACGCCGCGATAGAACCGCGAGCGAAGCGTCCCGATCCATCGTCCCTCGGGTCGGGCGAGTTGATGGACAACGAGCGCGGAACCGATGAGCGACAGGACGACGAGGATCCGCCAGAGAACCGGAACCCACGGGGCAACCATATCGGGGAGCACGTAACCGACCGGATTGAGGGTTGTGTTCGGTGCTGGCCGGGGGTCGCCGCGCTGGATGTGGTGGCCGGGATTCGCGGTCGCTGAATGAGCGACCGCGAATCACACGGGGAAAGGCTGGCTCACCAAGCGAGCGGTTTCGACCGAAACCGCTCGCAATGCGGTCCTGGTGGACATGCAAAGGGCGAACGAGGGACGCCAGTCCCGAGTGAGGGCTTTCGTTACCAGTAGGGAGTCGAGAGCCAGTTTCCTCCGCGCGCTCCGAGCGCGCTCGCGGCAAGCAGGGCAACGGCGAGGAGCACAGCGACCGCGAGCGCGCGCGGTTCGGGGAGCGTTTCAGTTACGAGGATCACGAGCGCGCCGCCGATTAGCAGGCCTGTAGCGACGAGCAGGACCGCAACCACGGGGGTAGTACCGCGCATGGCGGCCCCTCGTGGTGCAGCAATCAAACTACTGTCGGCTAGAAGCCGCCGAGCGAATTTGCTCATATAGGTATCGCCGACAGCAACGGGTCCGGTTACTTATGAATCTGGGGCCCCAACCACTGGTGATGATCACCCGCGCTGTGGGATGGGGAGTATCGCGCTGTCGAAGGGTAATCGCCGTCGGAACACCATGATCCGGAGGATCTGGCGGACGATTACGACGGTGTTGAGCGCCGTGCTTCTCGTTGGGCTTTTGGTGGGTCTGCTCTGGACGGCTTCGCTGATGGGACTGGTCAACACCGGAAGCATCGATTCGCCCGTTGTCGATGAGGTCGTCGAACCACCCCAGTGGTTCATTGACTCGCCGCTCGTCCAAGAGAGGCCCTCGACCGCGACCGAGGAACCGACGGAGACGCCCGACGCACCGCCCAACTCTTCGCCGCCGGAGAGTGATCCGGGGATGACGACAACAGGTGACATCACCTCCGACGAAGTCGAGGCCGAGATCCACGAACGGATCAACGAAATACGGGCCGAGCGTGGCCTCTCGGAACTCGATCACGACGAGGAGATCGCGGCCATCGCCCGCACCCACAGCCAGGACATGAACGAACGTGAGTATTTCAGCCACACCAATCCGGAAGGTGAGGGGCCCGGGGATCGCTTCGGCGATCTCTACCCCAGGGAGTGTCGCGCAGTCGGTGAAAACATCGCGTACATCGAGACCGGCTTCGGCGGGTATGACTCCGCCGAGGCCATCGCCGAACGGATCGTCGAGGGCTGGATGAATTCCGAAGGCCACCGCGAGAACATCCTCCGGGAGAACTGGGATTCGGAAGGCATCGGCGTCTATATCGGCGATGACGGTCGGATCGACGCCACACAGAACTTCTGTCAGGCCACGTAATCGGCGGGTTGAAGGCCGACCCGACCCATCGCTTTCCCATGACCATCGTTGCTGTTCTCACCGATCCGCCACGTAAGGGGCTGGTGTTGCCCGAATTGTCCGAAACAAGCCCCCTTTCATCGGCGGCGGCAGCCGACCTTTACGGGGCGATGCTCGCTGATACCGCCCTCGCGGTCGAACGAAGCGGCGGCGACCTGCTGGTCAACTACCGCCCCGAGGATCTCGTTTCCGAACCCCATCGCGGCGGGGATGCCGAGGCGGAAGTGCGGTCGGTTGTGACCGCCGCCCTCGATGAATCCCCCCGGATGGAAGTACAGGTGGGTTCGACGTTCGCGGCGCGGGTGGGCAACACCGTGACCCACCTGCTCGAAAACGAGGAGGCCGCTTCCGTTGCCGTCGTCGAGCCGACTGTACCGTTACTTTCACGAACCGACATCGACAGCGCGGCGATGAAACTCCGGAGCAACCCGGTCGTGCTCGGTCCCGCGACCGATGGCCGGGTCTACTACGCTGGCTTCGCAGAACCAATCGACTTCGCCGAGGCCTACCGGCCGCCCGAAATCGAAACCCTCACGCAGCGAGGCCGGGACGCGGATCTCGATGTGGATTTCCTGTCCGTGTTGCCGACCGTCGAGACGGGCGGGGATCTGGCGACAGTGGTGTCGTTGATCCGCGCCCGCGTGGCCGCAGAGCGGATCGTCCCGCCACACACCGCGGCGTGGATCGACGAGCAGGGGCTGTACGTCGAGGATGGCTCGCTCATAGTAGAATGAATCGATAGGTCTTAGAAGCGCGCCGGAAAAAGATCCCACGAGGTGGGGTGGCAGAGCGGACTATTGCGCCTGCCTTGAGAGCAGGTGGCCGAGAGGCCTCATGGGTTCAAATCCCATCCCCACCGTAAGAGCACGCTGCACTCTCGCAGCGCGCGATTTCGTGACAGATGGATTTGAATCAGACTGAGGTTCTGCGCGGAGCGCAGGTTCTCGGGCGTGGTTCAAATCCCATCCCCACCGCATTTCTCGTGAACAGTTCGCCGAGCGCCGCGGAGCGTGTGCTCGGTATATCGTGAATGAGAGACCAGCGAGTGAAACGATTGCGTTTCCAAAAGCACACGATCAGATGACGAGCAGGGACACCACCGCGACGGGGACGTCGGTGGTGGCCGTCCAGTAGAGCAGACCGAACTGGATCGCGTTGAACAGTCCGTGAATCATCGCGGGCACGACGAGGGTATCGCTGTACTCGTAGCTCACTCCGAGGATCAGACTCAGGGCGACGTAGGTGATCAGCGTCAATACCAATCCTTCGCCGGTGAGCGATCCGAGGTGAGCCACCGAGAAGATGGCGCTGGCGATAGCGATGCCAATGGGAACCCCGAAGCGAAGCCGTAAGAGTTGCTGGATGACACCCCGAAAGAGCAGTTCCTCGCCGGGACCGACCAACAGGATCGACAGCGGCATCAACACGAGCAGTATTTCGGGGTTCTGGAGGCCCGATGTGACGATGCTGTGTTGGGCGGACTCGATGCCGAACGTCGTCTGGATGACCGTTGTCCCGATCAGGATGCCGAACAGCGCGAGGAGCCCACCCACGATCCACGCGAGTTCGCGGAGTCCGGGACGTTTGAGCCGAAGAAAATCGAGGCCCTCGTCGCGCATCGAGAGATACACCAGTGCGACCGAACCGAAACCGAGCCCCTGGAGGGCGATGACGCTGATAGCCATTTGCAGGGCCGGTCGACCGGAGATATCGATACCGACAGCCGAGAGAACGCCCATCCCGATAACCATAAACAGTGTGCCGGCGGTAAAGCCAGCAGCCCCGATCAAAAGGGTGACACCGACCGTCGTTGCGGACGCCAGTGGATCGATATTCGTCGTTCGAGAGGCCATTGGTGGATCGTTCGGCCCGGTCGGTCTTTTTCCTGTCGTTTCCTCGCTATACACAGCAACCCTTTTGCGCCCGTCGATCCCACGTCGACTATGGACTGGCCCCACGATCCCGACGGCGAGGAAGGTAGCGAGGGGATGCGAAAATACGGCATGGCGATCTTTGCGAAGAAAATCGACGACGAGGAGGACTTCCCCCTCAACTTCGAGGCGTTCAAGGCCGACCATGGCGACGATCCCATCCGAGTCAACTATCAAACGGTCGTCCCCGCCAGCGACATCCTCGAATACGTCGATGCCGAGGGAGCCGAGGACGTCGTCGAGTTCCACAGGTTGATCGGCACGGCGATGCGTGAAGGCGGATTCTGGGATTACCAGCCCGCCGGCTCGGAAACCGAACCCCAGTCGGCCTAGTCGTCGTATTCGAGGACCGACGTTGATTCGGCCTCCGTCTCGACGGACCCGGGATCGAACCGACGCCCGCGGGCGTCGGCGATGGCCGATTCGAGCAACTCGACGGCGACCGTGTTCGCCCCCTCGGGGATGACGAGGTCCGCTTGCTTTTTCGTCGGCTCGACGAACCGCTCGTGCATCGGCTTCACCGTCGAGAGATATCGGTCGATCACCCCTTCGAGATCGCGGTCCCGCTCGATCACGTCACGGCGGATCCGCCGGAGGATCCGCACGTCGGCGTCGGTTTCGACGTACAACCGCAGGTCGAGCATCTCGGTGATCGCCTCGTCGTACAGCGCGAAGATCCCCTCGATGACGACGATGTCGGCCGGCTCGACGCGAACGCGCTCGTCGGTGCGGGCGTGGGCGGTGAAGTCGTACTGGGGCATCTCGATGGACTGGCCTTCCAGTAGCCGTTCGAGGTGCGTTCGGAGCAGTTCCCACTCGAACGCCGAAGGGTGGTCGTAGTTGATCGATTCGCGTTCGGCGGGCGGGAGATCGAGATCCTCGTAGTAGTTATCGAGCGGAACGCGGGTAACCGTATCACCGAGGCCATCGGTCACCTCGCGGGCGACGGTGGTCTTGCCCGCACCGGTACCCCCGGCGATGCCGATGACGAACGAGGGGATGGTCATGGCCGGAGGTGGTCCATCGGACGGTTTCAACGTCCCGGTTCGTGTGTTTCGGTCCGACCGTAATTGTTGCTTGCACGCTACGATAAACCTGCCGGGAGTAGGTTTTAGACGTTCTGTGTGAAAGTGACACTCATGATCGAGAATCGTACCGTCAGGGAGGCGATGACCACGGCATACGTGGGGGTCAGCGAATCGGACACGGTCGGCGACGTCGCCGACGTGATGCTGGAGGAAGGAGTCGCCGACGTGGTCGTCCTCCGAGGAACCGATCCCGTCGGCACTGTCACGGAACGTGATCTACTGCGTGCGGCTACGACCGGCACGCTTCCCGTCAGAGCGGAGATCGCTTCGCTGATGTCGGGACCGGGACCGAGTATCGACGCGGAGATGCCGCTTGCAGAGGCCGCGAGTATGCTTTTGACCGAGGACGAACGGCAGTTGCTCGTCACGAACGCCGACGAATTGGTGGGCGTGTTGACTGCACGGGACGTTATCGCAACCGCGGCGTCGCTGTTTTCCTCGCTCGATTCCGAACCGGAAACGATACCATCGGGGCCGACCGGAAATACAGAAACCCCGGAATACACCACCCAGAGCGTCTGTGAGAACTGTGGATCGTTCATGCCGGGACTCGAAGCCGTCAATGGCCAGGTCGTCTGTGGGGATTGCCGTAGCATCTGATCGACCGACCCTTCCGACCGGATTCCATCGATCCGGATAGCTCCATGGAAATCGAATCACCGGAACTTCACGAATCATCGACCATTGCGGACCTCTGGGTCGATCTCGCCGAGGGACAGCGCGCGCACGGTTCACATCTGATCGCGGCGGCAAACCGCAACCGAATCGAGGATTCTATCGGCCGGCGGCTCGTCAACGACGACCTGCTCGTCGCGCGGCTCGACGGGGAGATCATCGGATTCGTCATGTTCTCGATGGAACAGCGCCTCTATGCGCTTTCGGTCACCCGGGGTATCGTTCATAATCTCTACGTGATTCCCAAACGGCGCGGAGAGGGGATCGGATCGGCGTTGCTGGCCGAGGCCGAAACCGCGTTGGCCGCTGAGGGGGCTGACCGGATCAGCCTCGAAACGCTCGCTGATAATGACGACGCCCGACAGTTTTACGAAATTCAGGGGTATCACCCCCATCGAATCGAATTCGAGAAACGAGTCGAAACCGATAACCCCACGCAGTGATAGCGTGTATCTGCCGGCCAGGGGAGCTTGGGTGGTCCAAGCACCCGACTTGTAATCGGGAGTTCGTGGGT
>CAYOFZ010000003.1:0-11491 GCA_964403315.1 uncultured Halobacteriales archaeon
GATCGAGGCGACGGCGATCGTCGCCGGGGATTAGACCGTCTCGACGATCTGCCGTGTTCGATCAGTGTTGCTGCTCACCGTCTCTCCCATGAGATGTACGTACTCGTCCAATATTTATTATTCGGTTAGTGTATATAATAAATCAAATGTGAGAAACAATTCTAATATTTTAGAAGATATTATTATAATATATAATTAAATAGATATGTATAAAGACAATAATCGAACAGAAACTCCATCGATGTCGGCATTGGGATTCGTCTCGTCGTTTCAGTAATATTCGATGTCCGCCCGAAAACCGCATGACAACGATGGATCGTACTTTCGTGAAACTATCGCGCCGAGTACGCTTATGTATGGATCGCTTGAATTCATA
Source organism: uncultured Halobacteriales archaeon (assembly GCA_964403315.1). Lineage (GTDB taxonomy): Archaea > Halobacteriota > Halobacteria > Halobacteriales > Halalkalicoccaceae > CAYOFZ01. Next base: position 377 of record CAYOFZ010000003.1, read on the forward strand.
TATCTGTTAGACGTGATTCATAATATCGACATTCCGTAAGGATTACAACCACATGTCGAGGTAATTCGACCGGCATGGTCGAACGCAACCGTACTCGGACGAATCGTCGCGGCTATCTCGGAATCGTTGCAGGGCTCGCGGCAACCCCGGCACTTGGTTCGCTTGCGAGTGCAGACCCCGAAACGTCGACCTCGGGATCGGGTTACTCGAACGTCGTCGACATCGTCGAGGCCGGCGCCGACGATACCGGCGACGAATCGATCGAGCCAATACTGGAAGAGGTCGCCGATGACAACACCCTCATCGAGTTTCCCGAGGGTGAGTACCTGATGGACGGAACGCTTCGTCTGACTGACTACGACAACTTCGGAATGGTCGGTGACGACGCAACGATCAACGTCGCACCCACCGACGACTACGTGTTCAAGCTCGGAACGTATCGAAGCCCGATCAACGATCTGCGCGTCGAAGGGTTCACTGTCGATATCAGCGGCGACGACACTGGCGGGCGCGCCTTCGAACTCCAGGCAGCCGACAACCTGCTCGCACGCGATATCGATATCAGTGGTGAACACGACACCGCAGGCGGGTTGGGCCCGATGCTCGTAGGACTACAGACGAGCGACGGTGAGGGGCTCGTCGAGAACGTCAGCATGCCCGATGGCGGAGCCGACGCGGGCGGCGGTAGCGGCGGCACCGGGCTGTTGGTCAGTAATTACCACGAGGGCGCGGTCACCATTCGTGATGCCCACATCGGTCCGTTCCCGGACAACGGGATCTACTGCTCCAGCGATACCGGCAGCGTGATCGTCGAGGGCGGTCGTATCGAGAACGCCAACGTCGCTGGAGTCCGCCTCCGAGGCGACAACAGCGTTATCGATGGCACGGAGTTCGTCTACGATCAATCCTACGAGGGGTTCGACGGACAGCGGCCCATCCGCCTCGATGGTGGATCGGACTTGCAGGTTCGGAACGTGAATATCGATATGAGCATTTCGCAGACGGAGGCGATCCGGGTGATGCCCGACATCGATTCGGCGACCATCACCGACTCCTCGATGGATCTGAACGGGGTCGTGCGGGATGGCATCGCCATCACCAGTGGTGCTGACAACGTCGATGTCGAGAACGTCGATGTCAGCGGGGAAGAACGATACGACGTCTTCAATTACTGACGCAGCGGACAGTTCATTCGTAGAGCAATACTTCGAGGTCCTCGTTTTCCCGTAGATCGAACACCATTGCCAACAGCATGAACAGCCAACCGAGCACGAAAAGCACCAGTGAGAAACCGCACGAAATACCCGAATCACGATCGATCGCCGATTTCAGCCGGGAGAGTACTCCCGCGCCCGCGATCGCCGCACCCAGATAGTAAAACAGCGCGAGCGGGTGGAAATCACGAATCAGGTACTTTACGCGCAATCGCCAGAGGAAATCACGCAACAGTAGCCCCGACACCATCGGGATGTAGGTTTTGTAGTCGATGCTGCTTTCTTCGTCCTTGTAGACTGCTCGCCGGGAAACGTCGGCGACGCGCATGTTGTGCACGTTGAGTCGCACAAGCAGATCGTTAGGGTAGCCGTAATCCTCGTACATATCCTCGATACCGACCGCCGAAAGGGCCTCGTGGGAAATGGCGGTCGATCCGTTCTGTGGGTCCATGGTTTTCCAATAGCCGCTTGCGATCTTCGTGATCAGCGTCAGCGTGAAGTTGCCGACCTGCCGGAAGAGGGGCATATCCGAGCGGTCGCGTTCGAGCAGTCGATTTCCTTTCGAGTAGTCGGCTTTGCCCTCGGCGACTGGTCTGACGATCCGCTCAACGATATCGGGTTCGGTCTGACCGTCGCCAGCGATCACGGTGGTGACCTCCATTTCGTCTTCGAGGGCGTGGAGATACCCCGTTTTGATTGCTCCGCCGACGCCCCGGTTTTCGGCATGACGGATCGGGACGACCCGGTCAAGGGTCGTCTCGCCGCCCTCGTTTACAGCCTCGGCTTTCGCCTGGATCTCTTCCCAGGTGTCGTCGGTCGAACAGTCGTCGATCACGTACGCGCGATCGATGAATTCAGGGAGGGTTTCGATAACCCTGCCGATAAACGGTTCCTCGTTGTACGCCGGAATCACCGCAGCAATCGTTTTGTCGTTATACATGGGTATGAGGGCACACTGCCGATAGCTCTCTCATCCTGGATCTTTGTTATGCAGGGGTTATCGCCACGCTCGCGGCTGATGCGCGACGATGCGTCGGGATCCATGAACGGATCGCTATCCTTGCCATCACAAGTTAGTGGCGAGGTAATAAAATACCTCCCGAAAGAATACCGAACCAGTACCACTGCCATGTCCCTCACCTCGACCGATGTTGCGGCGTTTCTCGACGCCGACCATCACGGCCCGCCGACTACGATCAGCGGTGTCGATTCGCTCGACAGTGCCGGCCCCGAGGACCTCGCTTTTTGCATCTATGACGATCCTGCGTATATCCGCGAATCCGATGCAGGAACGATCATCTGTCCTCCGTCGGTCAGCCCGATTGACGGACGGACACTGATCGTCAGTCGGGAACCGAAACTCGCGTTCGTAAACGTCGCACGCGAGTATTTCATGGCCGACCGCGAGGGAACGGCGATCCACCCTACTGCGGTCGTTGAAAAGGATGCGACTGTCGGCGAGCGAACCGTCATCGGTCCACACGCCCACGTTAAGGGCTGTGTCGAGATCGGCGATGGCTGTACGATCCGGTCAGGCGCGGTGCTCGGGACGGCCGGGTTCGGTTTCGAGCGTGGGGATGCAGGACAGTTGCACCGACAGATCCATCAGGGCTGCGTCCGAATCGAAAACGACGTAGAGATCGGCCCGAACACCTCCATCGACCGAGCCGTCTTCGACGAAACCGTGATCGAGCGCGGCGCGAAACTCAGCGGCCAGGTCCACGTCGCCCATCAAGTACGGATCGGTGCGGACACCACGGTTGCGTACAACAGCGGGTTCGCCGGCGGTGCGAACATCGGCGAGCGTGTGACCATCCATCCCGGCGTCGCGGTCGCAACCGACATCGAAATCGGCGACGACGCCGAAATAGGTATGAATGCCGGCGTCCTCGAGGATGTCCCCCCCGAAACGACTGTCGGCGGCACTCCCGCCCACCCCATCGATAACTCATGACGACCGACACACCCCCATCCGAACGGCCGCCCGCAGGAACAGTCGAATTCACGTATGACTGGTACGAACGTTTTCTGACCGAACTGCTCGATGCGGGATACACCCCTGCTGACTACGACGAAACGCTCTCGAACGGCGAAATGATCGTTCGCCACGACATTGACTTCTCGCCACGCAAAGCCCTCACCATGGGTCGGATCGAGGCGGATCTGGGGATCGAGGCAACATATTTCGTACTCGTGACATCACCGCTGTACAACCCGTTTTACAAGCCGAACCGATCAATATGGGAGGAACTACAATCGCTCGGTCACACGATCGGAGTTCATTTCAGCACGCACCAGTACTGGGACGGAGAGGCTCCACCTAAGGTCGTTACCGAGCGTGTTCAGGCCGAACGTGACGCGCTCGGATCGACCGTCGGTGACGTCAGCGAGGCGGTCTCCTTCCATCGACCCGACGAGTGGCTGTTCAAACGGTCCTTCGGGGAGTTCATCAGCACCTACGAGGAGCGGTTTTTCACCGAGATCACCTACCGGGGCGATTCGAACCAGCGCTGGCGGGAGGAACACCCACTTGCCGGCGGATTCCCTGACAAACTCCAGATCCTCGCTCATCCCGGTCTTTGGGGGAGCGAGGATGCGGACTTCGAGACGCGGGTGTCGAACGAAACCGAGTACGAACTGGATCGTATCGGACGTTTTATGGAAGAACAATTCATTGAGAAGAGATATAACATCGACGAATTTCAGCATCGACCGGAGCAGTAATCCATGAACGACACCCTATGCGGTGGTCACGAGCCAACCACTGTCCCCGATATTGGAGGCGACCATGGCGGGTAGCTCTACTGGACTGTATGGCTGGCTCGAAAACCAACGGTTCGACGTGCTCGGTGCCATCGTTGGATTGATACTAGCAGTTGCGATGTTGCCGTTGCGGTTCATTGCCTCGAACATCTATATCATCGGCATCCCGATAATGATCGGGCTTGCGTCGGGACTGTACCTGTTAGCAGTTCGAACCGATCATAGCGAGGGATTGCTGGCGATGCCGATCTGGCTCGGGCGGCTACTGCCGAGCGCGGTGTTGTTCGGGACGACGCTACTGATCGCCATCGGATTCTGGCAAGGCGGACGTACGCCGCTGTTTTACAACGTTGCAACGCTCGTTGGAATCGCCATCTTCGCACAGATTTTCTTCACGCGCGAACGTGATTTCGTTCCGTGGTTGTTATTGGTACAAATCCTAGCGTTTGCCTTTACCTTACGGTTTATCGCGTTACTTACGACGCCAGGTTATATCGGGATCGATGTCTGGACTCACGTGGCGAATTGGTCAGTGGCGATCCTCGAAACCCATTCGCTCCAACCGCTCGCAGGCAACAAATACTACGTAGCGGCGATGTTTCACCTGTTGACTGTTGCGACGAGTCTGCTCGGTAACGTCTCGGTTCGGAGCGGGTTACTCCTATCGGTTGGATTCGCAATGGCGTTCTGTGTGCTGTTCGTCTATATTACCGCCCGATTGTTTGTCTCCGAACGCTGGAGCCTGTTTGCGCTCGCCGTCTTTTCGATCTCCGCTCACCCCATGGAGTGGTCGCTCCAGCTCATCCCGACGGGGCTCGGTCTCGTGTTCTTCCTCGGCGTGTTTTTCCTACTCAGTCGGGCGCTCGACTTCAAACCCGGCGGTCGGGAGTTTTTGTTGATCGTGATCTTCAGCATTGCAACGATCCTCACCCATCAGATTTCGGCGTTTATCATGCTAATACTGACAGGTGCTGGGTTGTTCGCGCATCTCCTATTGCGATTCGAGTTGTTCTCCCCGCCGAGTCGGATCCGCGGAATCGACCCGACGACCAGTGATTCGGTGAGTCTCACTGGACTGTTGGCGTTCGATCTCGGATTCATCACGTTCACGTGGTCGCTGACACCCTATCAGGGGGATACCTTTCTCGCGACGACGTTCAGTTTCTTCCGAACGACGCTTGCCGAGTCGGGAGGACTCGGCGACCTCGCGGGTGAAAGCGGATCCGTATCGTCGATGGGGCCGACACTCATGAGACGGCTGGTTACGTATATCGACGTTACCGTGTTCCTCTTGGTATTCCTGTTGGCAGTCGTCGGTTGTCTATATATCCTCCGTCGTCGGAATATTTCCCACGCGACGCTCATGTATGGGGTTTCAGTCGTCGTGATGTTGGTATTCATCTTCGGTTTTCCCATGTTCGGGGTCCGGACCTTCATTCCACAGCGGTGGTATGCGTTTCTCGCCGCACCGATGGCGGTACTCGCAGCGATCGGAGTGGCATGTTTGGCTCGTCGTCTGCAACCGCCCGCCATCGTGGCGATCCTCCTCGTCTTCGTGCTCGTGTTCCCGACGGTATCGATAGCCGCGAGCGAGGCGACCATTGATAACCCGCGTTTCGAGGGGACTCAGACCAAGTACAGTTACAATCAGGCCGAACTCAACGCCGTCGGGACCATCGGCGATATCCGTCCCATCAATGAAAGCCAACAGTACCACACAGATCACCCCTACAACACGGTGTTTTCGCGTGCCGGTCCCGGTTCGGCAGTAGCGGCAAATATCAGCGACGAAGGACTGGCAAACAGCGAAATCGTGATCTATCGCGATTACCAAACTACCGGCGCGGCATATCTCGTGAATGAAAACGGTAGCTCATTCACCCCTGAGATGACGAAATCGGAACTCTGTGGGGCTCAGCGCAACTACGCCTACGCTAACGGCGACGTAACGATGTGTACAGCGAGTTGGGAAGTCAACACGAGCGCCAATACCGGCACCAATATCGGCGGAAACACGGATACCGGCGGGAACACGAATACTGATGCGTGATCAAAACACGATGAAGGCCACACAGGCAACGATCGACTATTCGGATCGACAGAAGAATGGACGTATGACACGACCAACAGCCTCAAACGTGGACACACAACGGGAGGATCGATGAGTAACGACGGCCTCGATACGCTGTTGATCGGTATCGACGCCGCCTGTGAGTCGGTGTTCGATCGGCTTTCCGCCACCGACAGCATCCCCCACCTCGACTCCTTGATCGGCCGCGGAGCCAGCGGTCCGCTGACTTCCCAGATCCCACCCTGGACGCCGAGCGCATGGCCGTCGCTGTACACTGGTGTCAATCCCGGCAAACACGGCGTCTACGGCTTCGTTACGTTCAATGAATACGACTGGGAGGTCGTCACGGCAAACCACGTTCGAGAACACGCCCTCTGGACGCTGCTCGAAGAACACGATCTCCGAAGCGTCGTGGTCAACGTACCTGTTACCCATCCACCCGACAGGATCGACGGTGCGATCATTCCGGGATTTATCGGCCCGGAACACCCCGAAAGCCATCCTGAAGGAATCCTCGAAGACGTACGGGAAGCAATCGGCGAGTACCGAGTGTATCCCAACTACTCGCGTGGCGACGATAGCTACACCGACGCCGAGAAAATGGAGGAATACTGTACGCTCGCACGGATGCGTGGCGAGGCGTTTCGCTACCTTGCCGACCGGTATGATCCCGATTTCGGGTTCGTACAGTTTCAGAAAACCGATACCGTCTTCCATGAGTTCGAGGGCGAACCCGAACACGTCCGACGGATCTACGAAGCGACCGACGAGCAGATCGGGGAGATCCTCGATGCATGCAATCCGGACCGGGTGTTCGTCGCCAGCGACCACGGGATCGGTCCCTATGAGGACTACGAGTTCCGGGTCAACGAGTTCCTCGAAGAGGCGGGGTATATTGAGACGACCACTGGCGGGAAGGGAATGCCCTCCTGGAACCCGATCAAAGACCAGTTGCGGGCCGGCGAAACCGAAACGACCTGGGAGCCCGGAGCCGCCGGACGACTGGTCGCAGCAGCCGCCTCGGTCGGGCTTACTCCGGGTCGAATTGGAAGAGTACTCCGTCGGGTCGGTCTCGATTCGATCATCAAACAGTACGTCCCTGCGGACATCACTCGAACGGGTAGCGAGCAGGTCGACTTCGCCGCTTCGCGGGCGTACATGCGCGCGCGCACCGAACTCGGAGTTCGGATCAACCTCGAGGGCCGCGATCCGGAAGGCGTCGTTCCACAGGACGAGTACGAGACCGTGCGAAAGGAATTGATCGACAGGCTCGATGACGTTCATACACCCGCTGGCGACCGAGTTTTCGGTACTGTTGCCCCCCGCGAGGAGTTTTTCTCCGGCCCGTACACCGGGAACGCAGTCGATATCGTCACGATCCCGAACGACTTCGAGCAGTTCCTCTCGGCCCAGCTCGTCGGCTCGCAGTTCGGCCCGCCGACCGAGCCCTGGAACCACAAACTCGACGGACTGTTCGTCGCTGCCGGCGAGGGAATCGACGCCGAGGCCGACCTCTCGGATGCGCACCTGTTCGATGTCGCACCGACGATCATGGCCGCATTGGACGTTCCATACAGCGACCGGATGGATGGATCGGTACTACCGGTCGTCGATGACCCTGGATCGACCGAATATCCGACATATACGGACGCCACGGCATCGATGGCCGAAGACGAAGAAGTAAAAGAGCGGCTCGCCGATCTTGGCTATCTCGAGTGACATCCTCCCCGGCCTAAGGCCGGGGGCTTCCCACAAGGCCGGTTCTTGGTTCGTTGGGAACCTCGGGTTTGCACACCGACGAAGTGTAGGGAGTACCACACCCTCGTTACTCCTATCTACTCCCGAGATAGGAGTGGACGCAGAGTTACTTGGTTGGTTTTTCGTCGGTCATCATCGATGGACCGCCGGGCTTAGCGCCCTGCACCGCCGATAATACTCCCTATCATATTTGGGAAGGATCACTGTATTGAACGGCACCTTACTGAGACTGCTGAGGGGCCTGCCCGTCGAGCTGGGCTTTGATCTCCTCGGGAATATACGACAGTTCCCAGTTGAGCCGTGCCTCAATTTCGCGTTCGCCGCGGTCGGTCAGGATGTATTTGTTGGTTCGCAAGTCGTGTTTACCCTTCTTGACCAGCCCCTTGTTGACCAGCGTGTCCAGATTGGGATAGAGCCGTCCGTGTCGGATTTCGGTCCCATAGTAACTTTCGAGTTCGTCGTTTACGTCCAACCCTTTTGGTTCGTCCAGACCAGCGATCACGAGAAGCAGGTCACGCTGGAACCCCGTCAGATCATGCATTCAGTACACCTCATACTATCGTGTCGAGTGCGAACACTATATAATGAGGCGATGGTTCACGTTGTTACACGACCCCTAGGGAAATCGAGGGAACGAATGATCCGAATATGCTCCTATAACCCCGAATAACGATGGTATAATTGCATCGTTAAGGTAATCGGAGGTGTTATGAGCAACCGATTTTACGTTGTTTCACCTATTAATCCCACAATAACGGGCGTAGAGAGAAATAGACGACGGTGAACGATCAGACATCGGGGATTCGACTCGATTCATCGCCGATCCGTTGGGTTTGATCGGGAAGGGTAAAATAAAACGTCGAGCCGATTCCGGGTTCGGACTCGACCCAGATCTCTCCACCGTGGCGCTCAATGATTTTCTTACAGACAGTCAGTCCGATGCCGGTGCCGTCCCCGCCGGAGCCGGACGAGAAAATCTCGAAGACGTCCTCGGCCCGCGTTTCATCGATACCGACGCCGTTATCGGAGACGGAAAACCGCCACTTGCCCTCGGTTTCGGTCGCCGAGATATGAATGCGGGGGTTCGCCCCGCCCGAGTACGTGATCGCGTTGTTGATGAGGTTCTGGAACAGCTGGGCTAATTGCTGGGTATCGCCCAAAACCGTCGGCAGCGAATCGGCCGTGATTTCGGCGTTTTCCTCCGCAATCGTGAGCCGAAGGTCGGCGAGAACGCGGTCGAGCACGGCGTTGGGATCGACCGGTTCGAAGGAGATATCGGCGGTACCGATCCGCGAGTAGGTGAGGAGATCGTCGATCATGCCGCGCATCCGTTCGGCACCATCGACCGCGTAACCGATGAACTCATCGGCATCTTCATCGAGTTCACCCTCGTATCGACGCCGGATCAGGTCGAGATAGCTGTGGATCATCCGCAAGGGTTCTTTGAGATCGTGTGAGGCGACGTACGCGAACCGTTCGAGTTCGGCGTTCGACCGTTCGAGTTCGTCGATGGCCGCTTCGAGTTCAGCCTCGGCGCGCACCCGTTGGGAGATGTCCCGGCCAGTGCCACAGATGTAGCGTTCGGATTCGCCGTCGTCGTACTCCCCCATCGATTCGTCGCCGTTTTCGATGATCGAACCGGTGAACTCGTAGGGAATCCGCTTGTCGTCCTTGGTGACGAGGGTTGCTTCGACAGTAAGCGAGACTCCCTCGGAGGAAACCTGATCGATGGCCGACTGAATCTCCGGAATGTCGTTCGTATCAACGAAATCACTGGGATGCATCGAAGCGATCTCCTCGTCAGTGTAGCCGGTCACCTCGGTGAAGCGGCTGTTCCAGCGGAGAACCTCACCGTCGGGGGTGAAGACGTAGAACAGGTCGGGCTGGGCGTCGAGGGCGCTCTCGGTGAAGGCCTTTTCTTGTCGGAGTTCGCGCTGAATCCGAACGATATCGGTGACCTCGGTGAGATAGCCGTCGAGGTACTCGACCGAACCATCGGCATCATCGGCGCTCACACCCTGTTCGTGAACCCACCGGACCTCGTCGTCGGCGGTTCGTATGCGGTAGGTCGTCCGGTACTGTTCACCAGCGTCGATTGCCTCCCGGACTTCTGCTCGGACGGGGGCGCGGTCCTCGGGATGAATAACATCCCCTTCCCACGAGAGGTCCCCGGATTCGAATCGTTCGTGGGAGTACCCCGCGAGGGTGGCACAGCCCTCGCTCATGAATTCGATGGGAAACCCAGGCTCATTGCGGTAGCGATAGATGATCCCCGGCAGATTGCGAATGAGGTTCGGCAGTGCTTGCTGGCGCTCACGTAACACGCGTTCGGAGCGTCGTCCGGAAACGTCGCGAGCGATGCCACAGATATATCCCGGCGAGCCATCCTCGTTTGTGACCATCGACCCGGTGAACTCGTAGGGGCGCAGTTGCCCGTTGCGGGTGCGAATGCGGATGGTTTCGGTCGCCTCCCCGGTTTCGACGATCTCGGAGATCGCGGCGTCAATCCGATTGTAGTCGTCCCGGACGAAAAACTCTACGGGCGTCATCGTGGTGATTTCCTCGTCGGTGTAGCCCGTCACTTCGTTGAGTCGGTCGTTCCAGTGGAGAAAGTTCCCCCGGAGATCGAAAACGAAGAAGATGTCCGTCAACCGGTTGAGGACGGTGTCGATGAACTCGATTCCGGGCTCGCTCGTCCGGTCTGTGATCCCGGCAGGATCCTGAACGATAAGTTGGAACTGCTCGTCATTGACGGGAACGAACAGGTAGTAATGAGTTCCGCCCTCGTACCGTTGTATCGTTTCCATATCGAGCGCGCGGATGCCGTGTTCGCGGATGGCTTCGGCGTCCTCATCGGGCGCGTGGTCAGCGAGCGTCGTCCCGACCAGTTCCGAAACGGACGCCCCGAGCAGTTCGGCCAGCCCGGTGCTCGCCGATCGATAGGTGCCCTCGCGGTCGAGATGGGCGACCCGGTCTGCGGACGGATCGAGCAATGACAACAATGCTTCCGGTGGCGACGGCAACTGTGATGCAGCCGGGTCCTCACCATCGGTTGTAGCCGTGAGAACGGTTTCAACGAGAGCGTTGTCTTCGATCCGACACACCTCCGGAAATTCGGACCCGATCGTTCCAGGAAGCGGCCCATCACCCCGGACGATCAGCGGTATCGCCGGAACGACTGTCGTGAGCCGATCAACCATCTCGGGATCGGCCGCTACCGACCCAACATCATAGAGCAGGCAGTCCGCGGGGAACTCGGGAAACTGTGCGATCGCTGCCTCAATAGTGGGGACGGTACAGACGCTTATC
>CAYOFZ010000003.1:11501-32079 GCA_964403315.1 uncultured Halobacteriales archaeon
ACGGGGACAGCAGACCGACCCAGATAGAGGACATGAATGATGTTCATAACTGATGGGGAAGCGTACCCTGATCGGTTATCACCGATAGTATATATGCTTTATCTATACCTAGAAATATAGCAATTATATAATTATCGCAATTACTGAATAAATTGGTTACCATCCGGTAAGGGATCGAGGTCACGCCGGTGTTACAAAATATACATATGTACTACCAAGCACTTTCAAATAGAGGAATAAATTAATAAGTTATGAGAAGAGAATTACGAAACATTCCGCACAGGTCATCCCGGATCCTGCACGGCCCCAATACAATTACGATGAACGACTCCACCCCCGATTACGCGACGACTCCCCACGACGAAACGGCCCGGAAGCTGGCCGAGAACCTCTGTGAGGGATTCGTGGCCCACGACGAGCGCGACCGGGATCGGGCGCTGGCGGCGTTTATCGCCCTCGACCGGGGACAGTTCCCGCATCTGGGTGAGATCGAAATCCGTCGGACTGCCGGCGCGTTCGTCGACGCCCTCTGGGAGAAAGACGCAATCGAATCTCCGCACATCGTCGGGCGCGAACTCAAGGATCCGGACGGGCTGGCGGACGCCGACTGGGATCGCGTCTACACCCCGCTGGAGCGACGGGCCGAGATCGTCGGCATGCACCCCGAGTACGCTGTCCGGACTACGGAATCTTGGAAACAGCACAAACTCGGGGGTGATTACTGGACACCGATACTGATCGCGCAAAATCACGAAATCGGTGCCGCAATCGGCGATCTATCGTCGGAAACGGCCGCATTCGGACGCTCGGGATATAGTCATCTCGCGGCGCGATACCTGGTCGGCGTGGAGCTGCACGATATGCACTCCGACCCTCACTGGGGACAAGCCCTCGAACTAATGACAGCCTATTTCGCCGAAATACTCAGGCTCAGGGAGTGCCAGTCATGAACGCGATGTCGCTGCCGATGCGGGTCGAACGGGCGAAGGCGCTTCTGGAGGAAGTCCCCGACGAACACGACCTCCGGGCCGGGCAGCTGGCCAACCTCTACGAGGCAATCGAGTTTCTCGAACGACTCGAAGACTCCTTTCGTGATAGGCAGATCGATGACTGAGAGCAGTTCCGAGCAGGCGTCCGCCGTCGAGGACTGGCCGACGTTTGCCCTGCGCTATACGTTCAACCCCGCGGGCGTCGGTCTGGATCGTGCGTTCGATCCTGACGAAGTGGTCGTTTTCGACCCAACCCGAGGACGACTCGATGATAGCTGGATCGCCGCCCAGCGGGGGTCGTACATTCCTGTCGAAGAGATGCGATAAATCGGGTGAGAAAGCGCCGGGACTGGGATTTGAACCCAGAACCCCTGACGGGGACACGCTTTCCAGGCGTGCGCGTTACCGTTCGGCCATCCCGGCCCGTCGTGTTCTACCGGGCGTCGAGGTTTAAAGATTATCAAGGAGAATTCTACGGGTCACCCGACGCGTGGTAATTCACACGCTTCCGTTCTCCCCGAACAGGAGGGGTTCGGCGAGATACGTCGATCCGGTCGCCGCGACCGCGACGATCCCGCCAGCGACGAATTTCAGCGAGACGGGAACCCGAACGTCCGAAGCCAGTTCGTATCCCTGGACGAGCACGAGAAACGAAAGCGTGCCGACCGCTCCCCACAGGAGGCTGGCTTTCAGCCGGGAGTTCATTCGGTGGTGGCGATGGCCTCGATTTCGAGGGCCATCCCGCGGGGTAGCGCCCCGGCTTCGAGGGCGGTTCTGGCCGGCGGGTTGTCGGTGAAGTACTCGCCGTAGGCTTCGTTCATTTCCTCGAAATCGTCGAGATCGGCGAGATAGACGGTCGTTTTCAGCACGTGTTGCATCGAGAGACCCTCGGATTCGAGGATCGCCTTGACGTTTTCGAGACTCTGGCGGGTCTGGACCGCGACGGGTTCGTCGGCGAGGGTTTCTCCTTCAGGGGTGAGCGGGATCTGCCCGGCGGTGAACAGGAGATCGTCGGTCGTCGTCGCCTGGCTGTATGCGCCGATGGCCTCGGGTGCGTCCGACGTGTCGATAACGCGCTTCATGACCGTATGGTGGAGAAGAGTTGCCTTAAAGTTATACGAGGATCTCGACCTCGTAGCCGCGCTCACGTAAGTCTTCGATAAGGTCCTCGACGTGGTCGTGACCTCGGGTTTCGAGATCGACGACGACTTCGGCGGCGTTCATGGCGATGTCCCGGGAGGTGCGGTCGTGTTGGATTGCATATATGTTTGTGCGGTTCTCGGCGATTACGTCGATGAACTGACGAAGCGCGCCTGGGCGATCCCTGAGGACGGTGCGGAACTTCAGGTAGCGTCCGGTTTCGACCAATCCGCGCATGATCACCGTCGTCAGAGTGTTGAGATCGATGTTGCCGCCACCGAGGACGGGCACGATCACTTCGCCGTCCCCGTAGTCAAAGGCACCCGACAGCAGGGCCGCGAGCGGCACGGCTCCGGCACCCTCGACGAGCGTTTTCGAGCGTTCGAGCAGCGCCGTGACCGCGAGGGCGATCTCCGAATCCGAGACGGTCACTACCCTGTCGACGCGCTCCTCGATCACCTCGAAGGTACGATCCCCGGGCCGACCGACGGCGATCCCATCGGCGATGGTATCGACGTCCCCTTCCTGTATCGATCCTTTTTCGAGCGAATCGGCGACGCTTGAGGCTCCCTCGGCCTGAACGCCGATCACGCGGATTGCGTGATCGTAGTCCTTGAGCGCGGTTGCGATCCCGCTGATGAGCCCGCCGCCGCCGATTGGGACGACGACGGTATCGACCTCGGGGCAATCCTCTGTGATTTCGAGACCGATGGTGCCCTGGCCGGCCATCACCATCTTGTCGTCGAAGGCGTGAACGTAGGTGCGACCCTCCTCGCGTTCGATCTCGTGGGCGCGCTCGGCGGCCGCGTCGTAGTCATTCCCGTGGAGGATCACCTCTCCGCCGTAGCCCTGGGTGGCTTTGAGCTTCGAGATCGGGGCGTGTTCGGGCATGACGATCCTGGCGTCGACGCCCGTGCGCGTGGCCGCCAAGGCGACCCCTTGGGCGTGGTTGCCCGCGCTCGCGGTGACGACCCCCGCGGCTCGTTCATCCTCCGAGAGGGTCGTGAGCCGGTTCGTCGCCCCACGGATCTTGAACGAGCCAGTTCGCTGGAAGGTTTCGAGTTTCAGGTGAATTTTGGCACCGGTCATCCCCGAAAACGTGTGTGAATATTCGAGGGGCGTGTGACGGGCGGTTTCGGCGACCCGCTCGCGTGCCGCGTAAACGTCGTTCGCATCGAGCATGACCGCGGCTACGCGGCAGGCGTGGTTAACGGTTTATCAATGAACGCTCTTGTGAAAGAGATTATCGGTCAGCTATAGCTGTCACGCTTTTCTAAGTATTGACGTGCCATCGCCAAATGTATAAAGATATGTAAATTACACTGATAGCTAACCCAAACCCGACGACTGCTTCAAGAATAACATTCATCATAATTAACCGACTACAATTCAATAATACTGTTCCCAAGAATACGAGTGTTGCTGAAATCTTGGCGTACAACCGCTGTTCGCGTGATGGTTTTTCTGTTATCATATCTCACAATAGGTTAATTGATAACATCAATTTTTTATATAATAAATTACCATCCTATCTCTCCCATAGGGGGAAGGTTATTGTTTAGTCACAGCAAGTATGGTGATTCGTTGCGTCACGAATTTGGAAGCGAGAAGGACAGTCATTTCGGAGTATTGGAACTGCAAATGGCAATGTCGTTTTCGTCGAGATACGATTCAACCCTCGCCTCGAAGGGGCCATCGTCGGGCCACTCGGCGTCGGCTCCGAGCGGTTTGGGATCACCGACGTAGCACTCGGTGGTTCCGCCGGCCCCGAAGGGTACCGACATCCGGACGTAGAGCCCGGCATCGACGCCCTCGTAGCTATCGAGTCGGTCGAGTTCGGGCGTTTCGAGCAGCCGACCCTCGCACTCGCCACCGGGAGCGAGCGTCGGGTAGCGGCCCGCCGCCCGGTGAAGTCCCCCCAGAGTCGCTTCGGGACCGAGGTTGTACTCGTCGAGCAACCCATCGACCCGTTCGGAATCAGTGAGCGTGCCGTAGACGAAAACCCGTGCCATGCCGATTTGCCGGCGTCCGAATACTATCGCTCGCCGAGTGGAACGAATTCCCGATCCTCGGGACCGACGTACCGCGCACGCGGGCGCATCAGTCGGTTGTCCTCGTACTGTTCGAGGACGTGGGCCGTCCAGCCGCCGACCCGACTCATCGCAAAGATCGGCGTGAAGAGGTCGATGGGGATCCCCATCTGGTAGTAGGTGGTGGCCGAATAGAAATCCACGTTCGCGGCGAGGCCTTTCTCGTTTTGCATGTACTCCTCGATGGCGACGCTGTAGTCGTACCATTTCGTGTCGCCCGCAGCCTCGGCCAGATCCTCGGACATGTCCCCGAGAACGTACGCCCGGGGGTCTTTGACATCGTAGACGCGATGGCCGAAGCCGGGCACCCGGCGACCCTCATCGAGGGCGTCGTCGACCCACTCCTTGGGGTCCCTGTCGCTCTCGTCGACTTCGAGCAACATCCCCATTACGTTCTGGTTCGCGCCACCGTGCAGCGGGCCCGCGAGCGTGCCGACCGCGCTGGTGATCGCGCTGTGTACGTCCGAGAGGGTGCTCGTGGTGACCATCGCCGAAAACGTCGAGGCGTTCAGCCCGTGATCGGCATGTAAAACGAGCGCGGCGTCGAAGGTTTCCTGCGCTACGTCGTCGGGTTCCTCGCCGTTGAGCATATACAGGAAGTTCGCGGCGTGGCCCAGGTCTTCCCGGGGTTCGACGGGGTCGTTGCCGTTTCGAAGCCGGGCGAAGGCGGCGACGATGGTCGGGATCTTCGCGGTGATCCGCCGACACTTATCGAGGTTTTCCTCCCGGTCCTCGGGGTCGGTCTCAAACGCGGCGGGATCGGTCACGCCGAGCTGGGAGACTGCCGTTCGGAGCGCCGCCATCGGTTCGGGATCCTGTGCGGCGAGTTCTTCGATAGTGGCGAGAACGTCGTCGTCGATCTCCCGTTCCTCGATCATCCGATCGGTGAACGCGTCGAATTCGTCTTCGGTGGGCAGGTCGCCGTGCCAGAGCAGATGCAGTACCTCCTCGTAGCTCGCCTCGCGGGCCAGATCCTGGATCTCGTAGCCACGATAGACGAGCCGGCCCTCGTCGCCGTCGATGTAGCCAATCGAGGATTCCGCGACCAGTACGTCCTCCAACCCTCGTTTCACGTCGTCGGTCATGCTGTGGGGTTTGCTTCCATCCCGGTTAAGGATTACCTTCCCGGTCCATCCCTCGCATCCGCTGGATCGCGGAGCCGACCGTCAACACGATGGCCACCAGCGCCCCGCAGGTAATCGCAAGCGTTACCGCGAGCGCGCCGAACAACACTGGCGAGGGGTCGGGCCCTGCCACGGGATCGACGATGATCACCCGGTAGACGTAGGCAATGGTCGCCAGCGCGATACCGACGGCCAGCCCGATGGCCGTGTTCCGGCGGGCGTTCAATTCGAGGAACAACCGCACTAGCGATGGCTCCTCCGGTGGGTCCTCGCTCACGCCCGCGGATTGGGGATCCACTACAAAAGGAACTCCGATACGCTTCGAGGGATCGAACGGCTAAAGAGCGTTGACCCGCCGTGTACGGGTAATGACGAGCCTCGGAACGGCGGAGGCCGACCCCGGCGAGATCGATACGGGGCGGCTCCCCGTCGGCGAAACCCGCGATGGCGGCAGTTTCGGCCTCCCGGTTGCGATCATCAACGGCGCACAGGACGGCGACACCCTCTACGTACAGGCCGCAAGCGACGGCGACGAACTCAACGGCGTCGGTGTGGTCAACCGGGTCGTTCCGCGGCTCGATCCCGCCGAACTCTCCGGGACTGTTCTGGTCGTCGGCATCGTCAACTACCACGGCTTTCAGGTCGCACAGCACCGCAACCCCATCGACGACACGAAGCTCAACCGCACGTATCCGGGCGACGGCGAGGGCACCTCCTCCGAGCGTATCGCCGCCGCAACCTTCGAGGTCGCAGAAGGGGCCGACCTCGTGTTGGATCTCCACCAGGCCTCGACCAGCCGGATGATCGACGAGGTTCGGGTGCGCTGTGGCACTCGCCACCGCCTCCACGACGACTGCCTCGAACTCGCCAAGGCCTTCGGCTGTGGGTTCGTCCTCGACCAGAAGGGGCCCGACGGCCAGCTCGCCCGGGTCGCCCCCGACGAGGGAGTGCCGACGGTCGATCCCGAACTCGGGGGCTGTGTCGGCTGGGACGAGCGAAGCATCAACCGCGGCGTCGGAGGCACCTTCAACGTGCTTCGATATTATGGGTTTCTCGACGGCGAAACCGCGACCGAACCCCAAACCCGCGCGACCGGATTCGAGCAGTACGGCTCGCCGACGGGCGGGCTCGTCCGGTTCGAGAAAGAATTGGGCGAGGAGGTCTCGCGGGGCGAGACGCTGTTTACCGTCCGGAGCGTGTTCGGGACGATCAAAGCCGACGTGAACGCCGACAGCGAGGGGATCTTCTGGCGCTCACGGCGACTGCCCCAGGTCGCAACCGGCGAGTACGTCTGTTCGGTCGCGACCGGGGTCGGCACCTACTGATGGCCGCCGATCTCACCTGTCCGGCCTGCGGGCGCACCTATCCCGCGAGCCCGGACGAACCCTGGCGGTGTGACTGTGGCACGCCACTGGAGTTCGCGGACCGACCAGTGCCGGCGGATGGACCGCCGACCATCGGCGAACTGAATACCCGCCATGGGCTGTGGGCCTTCGAGGACTTCCTGCCAGTCGAGCGTCGTGTCACCCTCGGCGAGGGGTTCACCCCGTTGGCCGATGCCCCGGGATGGGACGCCGAATTCAAACTCGAATACGTCTTCCCGACGGGGAGTTTCAAGGATCGCGGCGCGACGACGACGCTCTCGCGGGCCGTCGAATTAGGCGTCGAGCGCATCCTCGAAGATTCCTCGGGCAACGCCGGCGCGGCGATGGCTACCTACGCCGCGCGAGCCGGGATCGACGCCGCAATCTACGTGCCTGCAGGTGCGAAAGCCTCGAAACTCGCCGCCATCGAGCGCGCGGGCGCGACGCCCGTCCGGATCGAGGGGTCACGCGAGGCCGTCACCGAGGCGTGCATCGAGGCGGTCGAGCGGGGAGAAGGCTGGTACGCGAGCCACGCTTGGAACCCCGCCTTCTTCGCCGGCACGCAAACGGTGGCCTTCGAAATCGCCGCCCAGCGCGACTGGGAGGTTCCGGATGCGGTCGTCCTTCCCTTGGGTCACGGCACGCTGTTTCTGGGGGCGTATCGAGGTTTTCGCGCGCTACGCGAGGCGGGCTGGATCGAGCAGGTTCCGCGACTGCTCGGCGCACAGGCCGCGGGGTACGCCCCCATCGCGGATGTGCTCCACGGCGGACGGGCGGGCGAAAACGAGGTCGCGGACGGGGTGCAGATCCGCGAGCCGGTTCGACGCGAGGAGATTCTGGAAGCGATTGCCGACACCGGCGGCGACGCCATCGCCATCGACGAGCGAGCGACCGAGCGCGAACTCGACCGACTCCACCGCGCGGGGTTTTACGTCGAGCCGACCGCCGCCGTCGTGCCCGCGGCCCTCCGGGAATACCGCGATCGGGGCGTGCTCGCTGCCGACGCAGAGGTCGTCGTCCCCCTGACCGGCAGCGGGTTAAAAGCCGAGTGGGCGGACGGATCGTAGCCGATGGAGCGCTACTGTGCTGGTTCCGCTTGGCCCGACGGCTCGTGCGTGACGGCGAGAAACGCGTCCTCCAGACTCCCGCCACCCGTCTCGGCGCGGGCTTTCAACTGATCGGGAGCGCCCTCGGCGACCAGCCGGCCGTCGTGGAGCACGCCGACCGTGTCTGCGAGTTCGTCCACCACGGGGAGGATGTGCGTCGAGAGAAACACTGTCATCTCCCGTTCGGCGAGGTCGGCGATGGTTTCGCGCATCGTCCGGGCCGCCCGCGGATCGAGGCCGCTCGTGGGCTCGTCGAGAAAGACCACCGCGGGTTCATGGAGCACCGCCTGGATAACTCCGGTTTTCTGGCGCATGCCTTTCGAGTACTCGTCGATGCGCTTGTCGGCGTCCCCGGCGAGGTCGAATCGATCTAGCAACTGTCCGATGCGTTCGCTCGCTTCGTCTGCGGGGATGTCGCGCAGTCCGGCGATGTAATCGAGCTGCTCGCGCCCGGTGAGTTCGTCGTACAGCGGGGGCTCCTCGGGGAGATAGCCGATGTGGGGAGTGACGGCATCGCGGTCGGTGATCGGCGCGCCGGCGACGCGGGCGGTACCCGAGGTGGGCCGGGTGAGGGTAGTGAGCATCCGCATGGTCGTGGTCTTACCCGCACCGTTGGGGCCCAGAAACCCGTAGATCGTCCCGGATCGGATCGATAGCGAGAGGTCCGAGACGGCGAGTTCGTTGCCGTAGCGTTTCGTCAGGTCATCGGTGGTGATCGCGTCGGTCATGGATTGATGGTGAATCGGTCGAATCGGTCGGTTGCAAACCGGTACGCCACGAGCGGTGAAACGAGCGTCACCACCAGCACCGCACCGGAGAACGCCCGCAGTCCGGCGGGCGGAATCGAGGACGAAAACGGCGTGAAAAACGCGATGAGGGCCGAAATGATGGTGGCGGCCGCTGCGCTGAGATCCGGCTCGAAGGCGAGCAGACCGGCAACGACCGCGCTTCCGAGGACCAGCGTATAGGCGAAAAACGCGGTCTTGCTCGGCATGACCGCGGTCCGGCTGCCGCTGACCTTGACCGCCCCGAAGCGGGGAACGGCCACGCCGATGCCGGCGGCCAGTACCGTCGCGGCGAGGACACCCGCGCCGGTGGCGACCGTCAGCGCGAGCGCCGCCGCGGGATCGAGGACCAACAGGGCGATGGGCGCGACGATGAGGGCCGAAAGCGGAAGGCCGACGAGAGCGCCGGCGAGGACGTGCCCGCGGACGAACTGCCCGCCAGTGACGGGCGCGATGAGCGACGCCGGGAGGACCGGCCCCTGATCGCCAAGCGGGTTGAGGGTGAAGAGGACGCCGCTCGCCCAGACGACGGAGCCGGCGGCGAGATACGGCAGATACCACGGGATTCCCGTCTGAACGATCTCCGGCCCAATCCAGATCAGGCCGAACAGCGGGTAAGCGGCGTACAGCAGTTTGATCGGCGCGCGCCGTGCGCGCAGCCAGGCCACCCGGGTGATCGCGCGGGTCGGCCGGGCGGTGGCGGCCAGCAGGCGGTCGGTCCGTCCAGTCGATGCCGGGGTTGGAGTCGCCTCCCGCGTTTCGGTCGTCCGGGCCGGATCGGCAAACCAGTGAACAGTCGCCGAATAGACCGCTCCTCTGAACAACACCGGGGCACCGACGGCGGCGATCCCGAACCCGGCGAGTGCGCGCCATATCGAGGTGTCAACCCCCGGTGCGCCAAGCAGCGCCACATCGCCCAGCCAGCCCATCGGCGACTCCTGAAGGCTTCTGAATAACACAGTCGTCACCGTCTCGAACTCGCCGGTTGCGAACAACCCGAAATACGCGATTCCGGCCAGAATCACGAGTTTCGTCCGGTGTCTAGCGATGGTCTCGTAGCCCGTGAGCGTCTGTCGGATCCAGAGGCCGACGATGTAGCCTGCGGGTAGGGCCGTTCCGAGAACCGCGAGAACGGCTATCGAGGCCGCGAACACCGGCAGCGGCGTGCCCGCGCCGACGGCGAACCCGCCGACGAGGGCGACCAGCGGCACGACGAGCCAGATCCCGAGACTGAGACCCTCCGCGAGCAGGATGCCTCCGACGACGGTCCGGACAGGCACGGTCGTGAGCAGGCCGTCGGCCTCGTCGATGGTGGCGGTCGTCCCGACCGCTCGCATGACCGTCAACGCCGCGAAGCCGAGCCAGACCAGCGCGAACACGCCCCGCACGCCCGCGGCGACGGACAGGCCGGCGAAATCGGTCGTGCCCGAGGCCAGCGCCTCGCCCGCCGCGCGGGCAGCCAGCCAGCCCCCGGCCACTATTGGGAGCAAAAACAGCACGCCCATCGCGCCGAGCGCGACGAGCTGGGTGGTGTTGCCCCGCATCGTGCGCAGTCTTCGCCGGAGTTCGACGCGGGCGATCAGCCGGCTTCGGGAGATCGAACGAGGTGCCATCGAATCAGAGATCGACACGTTCGAACCGAGTCGATCCGATGAGCAGCGGCACCGCCACCCACAGCGCGAGGAGGACGAACCCGAACCACGGCCGCGCGAAGACGGGCAACTCGCCGTCGGTCAGCGATGCGAGCCCCGGAGTACCTCCGAGAACGGCCGTGATGGCTGAGTCGTAGCCGCTTCCCGGCAGGACGGAGTTGTACAACAGATACCAGTCAGGCACCGGGATCTGTGGGACCGGTGTGCCAGTGATGAAGTACAGCAACACCGTCCCGAGGATCGGCCAGAGCAGCCAGAATACCGCGAGCAGGCCGAACGCGCCGATTGCCGAGCGCGTGGTCGATCCGGTCATCGCGGAGATCCCCACCCCGATACAGACGAAGACGAACCCGAGCAGGATCGTCAGCAGGGTGAAGGCGACGTACTCGACGGGCGAAAACGAACCGGTGAACGCGAAGATGGCGGCGATCCCGACCGCGAAACCGATCAGGATCGAGACGGTGACGACCGCCGTCCGCCCGAGCACCTTCCCGAGGACGACGTCCCGGCGGGTGTGGGGCAACCCCAGCAAGAACTTCAGGCTGCCGCTCTCGCGTTCGCCCGAGACCGCGCCGTAGCCGATCAACAGCGCGATGATCGGCACCAAGAACCCAGCGGGCGTCTGTAGCGCGAATATCAGATCGAGCGTGGTCTGTTGGTCACCACCGGTGCCGAGCAGCCCGCCGATGTACACCGAGGCGTACGCGCCACCGACGGCAAACAGGACGAACAACACCGTCGTAGCGATCAATCCACGTGAGCGAACCGCATCCCGGAAGTCCTTTTTGGCGATTGCGACGGCACTCATGCCGGTGCCCCCGTGGTGTAGGTCATGAACAGCTCTTCCAGTGAGGACTCCTCGGTGTCGAAGTCCTCGACGGTCGCGCCGCGGTCTTCGACGGTCCGGAGCACCGCGGTCTTCGCGCGGTCCTCACACGACACCACGACGGTGGTTCCATCGACGGTGACCTCCGAGACGCCCTCGACAGCTTCGATTTCCCTCGCCGTTCCGTCGGGCACCCGGTCGAGTTCGATCCGGAGGCGGGTGTCGGTCGAGGTGGCCTCGCGCAGTCCCTCGACGGTGTCCTCGGCGACCAAGTGACCGTCCCGAAGAATACCCACGCGGTCACAGACCGCCTCGACCTGCCCGAGGATGTGACTCGAAAAGAACACCGTCGCGCCGCGTTGGTTCTCCTGGCGGATGATCTCGCGCATCTCGCGGGCCCCGGCGGGATCGAGCCCCGTCGAGGGCTCGTCGAGGATCAACAGATCGGGCTCGCCCACCAGCGCCGCCGCGAGCGCGAGTCGCTGGGCCATGCCCTTCGAGTAGCCCCCGACCTTCCGGTCGCCGGCTTGGAGGCCGACTCGGTCTAAGAGCGCGTCGGGATCGTCGTCGGCCCCTTTCGATTCGATGGCGAAGTCGAGGTGCTGGCGACCGGTCAAGCGGTCGTAGAGGTCGAAGCCCTCGGGGAGGATCCCCGTCCGTTCGCGGATCGTGAGGGTCTCGTCGTGAGCATCGAGCCCGAACACCTCCACTTCGCCGGCGGTCGGGCGCGCGAAATCCAGCAGCAGGTTGATCGTCGTCGATTTCCCCGCGCCATTAGGACCGAGAAAGCCATAGATCTCGCCGTTTCGCACGTCGAGATCGAGGTCGTCGAGGGCCGTCGCCTCGCCGTATCGCTTCTCGACGCCCGACAGCGAGATCGCCGGGGCGGAACTCATCGGTCGCCTCCCGTGGATCGAAAGAACACCGTCATCAACCGATACGTTCGGGGGTAGGCTTATATACCTATCCGGTGAAACGTGTTTCACGGGTCGAAACAACAAGATATAATTCATATAATTCAGTATAGAAACTATGGTCGCACGCGAGCACATCGAGTTTCTGGTCCGGTCGGCAAGCAGGCCGACACTGTTGAGAGCCCTCCGCGACGGGCCGGCCGGCCGGGCAGCGCTCGCGCGGCGGTGTGGTGTCTCGCGGTCGACGGCCCATCGAGCCGTCGAGGCGTTCGAGGAATACGGCTGGGTCGAGATCGAAAACGGAATCTGTCACCTGACCGCGGGCGGGCGGTGTGTGCTTGCGGGCTACGAATCGCTCATCGAAACCATCGAGCGCGTCGGGGAGTACGGATCGTTCCTCCGGCGCTTCGACGGCGAGATTCCCGCCGAGGCACTGGCCGACGCCACCATCGTCGCCTCGACGCCCGAGGACCCCCATCGGGCGCTCGGGCACTTCGGCGAGGCGGTATCGGCCACGGAAGTCGAGCGATTTCAAGGGATCGCGCCGATCACTTCGCCGCTGTTCGACTCACTGCGGGAGTCGCTTCTCGACGCGGGCGTTTCGATCGAGGTCGTGATCGACCGATCGGTGCACGAAACGTTGCGGGCCGCCGATGCGGCGGTGCTGCGGGAGGCTCGTTCGACACCGGCGGTTTCGCTTTCAGTTCATCCCGAGCCGATTTCGTTCGGGTTGGCGCTGCTCGGCGACCGGGTGCTGGTCGGGGCCTACGACGACCGGGGAAACCTGTGTGAGTGTCTCGACGGACAAAACCGGCGGCTCCGGCGGTGGGCGAACGAGACCTACCGCAATCACCGCGAACGCGCCCACGCCCTCGATGCGCTGGTCGCCGAATAGCGTGTGGAGGCCGGAACGTGTTGCGGGGAATGCATATAACCGGTCGGCGGATCGAGGACCGATAATGGAACCTCTCGACCCCCGCGTTCGGATCGTCTGGCTCGTCGGCATGCTGGTCATCGCCGCCGTTCTCGGTGCCATCGTGGCCGCCGCCGATTACTACCTGTTCGGGATCGGCTCCTGGATCGCCGGCGTGGCGGTGGCTTTCGCGGTCGTTCTCGGTGGCGCATACGTCTGGTTGCGCTATCGCGTCTGGGCGTTCGAGGTCAACGACGAGGACCTCTACATCCGCCGTGGCGTGCTCACCCGGGTCAATTCGGTGGTTCCCTACGTCCGGGTCCAGCACGTCGATACCCAGCGCGGGCCCGTAGAGCGCGCTGTCGGCCTGTCGAGTGTCGTCGTCTACACCGCCGGCTCGCGGGGCGCTGACATCACGATCCCCGGACTGGCTCCCGAGCGTGCGGACGACCTCCGGGAACGACTTCGGAGCCTTGCCATCGACAGCGAAAGCGAGGACGCGGTATGAGACTCCACCCGCTCACCGCACCCCTCGAAGCGCTCAGGATCGGGTTCCTCGCCGGTTCGTTCGCCTTCTTTCTCGTCGGGCTTGGATTGGGGTTCGTCCCGTTTTTCGATGTCGGGCTCGCATTCGTGTTGTTTCCAGTGGGGTTCGCTCTCGGAGCGGGGTATGCGATTGCTCGCTACCTCCTGTTCGACTACGAGTTGACCGCCGATACGCTCGATATCGCCTCGGGCGTGATCGCCCGACAACACCGCGAAATCCCGATCCAGCGGGTGCAAAACCTCGATATCGAGCGCAGCCTCCTCCAGCGACTCGTCGGACTCGCGGTCGTCACGGTCGAAACCGCCGGCGGCGGCGAAAGCGAGGCGGAATTGAAGTTCGTGAGCTACGAGAGCGCCCGAAGTCTCCAGAGCGGGGTCCAAACCCGAAAGCGGGCGACTCGGGAACCGACCGTCGACGAAGGGCCATCCGCCGGGACCGAACCCGAAACTGTCGTGGACTCGGCCCGGCGAGAGCAACCCGAAACGGAGCCGCTGTTCGCGCTCTCGCCGCGTCGGCTGGCGCTACTCGGTGTGTCCTCGGTCGATCTAAACACCATGGGCGTATTCGTATTCCTCGGGGGACTGATCGGGCCCATGATTGCGAACGGTGGCATCGGTGCGGTGATTACACTGTTTGCGAATCCGTCGAACATCGCCATCGGGCTGGCCGGGGCGGCGATCATCAACGCCGCCGTAGCTGTCTCCCGTCACTACGACTTCGTCCTCGTTCGCGTGGGCAACGAACTCCGGTACGAACACGGCCTGTTCAACCGCCGCTCGGGGAGCATCCCCATCGAGAAACTCCAGCGCGTTGCACTCCATGAGAACGTCCTCATGCGCCGGCTCGGGTTCGCCACGCTGACGGTCGAGACCGCCGGCTACGCTGCGGGCCAGAACCGCTCGATTGGCTCACAGACGGCAGTACCCATCGCCCGCCGCGCGGAGACCCTCCGGGTTATGCGCGCTATCGAGGGATTCGGCGTCGAGATCGAAACCACCGGGGATGGGTTCGCTCGGCCGCCGAAGCGGGCACGCAGGCGGTACGCGGGGCGCTATTCGATTGCTATCGTGCTCGTGACGGGCGCACTCTACGGTGCGGTCGAGGTGCTGGAACTCATCGGGATCGCGTGGTACGCGCCGCTTTCGCTGCTTGTCCTCGTGCCGATTGCGGCCCACTTGAAATGGCTCCACAGGGGGTACCGGATCGAGAACGAGCACGTCCTGACCCGAAACGGGTTCTGGCGGCGCTCGATCCACATCGTCCCCTACTACCGGCTCCAGACCGCAAGCCAGCACGAGACGGTCTTCCAGCGCCGGTGGGGACTGGCGACCGTCGTAATCGACACCGCCGGCTCGTTTGCCACACGGTTCAGCCTCGCGCAAGCCATCGATATCGACGCCGGCGAGGCCGAATCGTTGTGTGAGACGGTCCGCGAGCGCCTCCACGAACGGATCGGGATTCGGTCCGATCCGCCGCTGGCTGCGGATGGGAACATCGAATAAAGACTCGGTGAAGTTACCTCTCGGGATGAATCGGCCCGTCGAACCCGCCCCGAACCAGCGGTTTGGCGATGTGGCGACGGGCACACGGCGGCACCTCGTACCAGCCAGGTTCGAGATCGCGCTTGATTTCGACCTCGACTTTCCTGTCGGCGTTCGTTTCACAGTCCCGACACCGATACCCCTGCTCGCGGCCCGCGCTCTCCATCGAGCGTCCGCAGTCGGAACAGGTTGGATTTCGGTATTCGGTTGCGTTCAGCTCGCGGACGACGAACTTCTCCAGTTTGAGGGTCCCGCTGCTCACTTCTCCACAGACGGTGAGGCGGTCGCCCGCCCGGAGCGCGCGTACCCGATCACGGAAGTGCTTGGTGGGTTCGAAGGCTGCACATTGCAGGGTTGTACCGCCGTCTCGTAGATCGAAAAAGACGTGCCCGCCCCGGCGGGTTTCGGGTTCGGAGGCGACCGTTCCCTCAATCCGGTAGGCGTGGCTGTCGCGCACGTCCGCGAGATCGCCACCTTGGAGGTGGGCGTCGGTACCTTGGTTCGTGACGAACAGCGCCGTTCGCTCGATGGGTTCGCTTTCGATGCCGGCGGCCACCCCGTGGATCGCATCGGGATCGTCGCCGCGGACGCCGTACAAAATGGGTCCGGGTGCGTTGGGCACACAGACGAGATTACCGGTTCCGCGGTCGACGGTGTCCCACGCTCCCGGATATTCGGCCTCCGCAGCGGCGAAAACGGTGTCGGGATCGACTTCGCGTTCGGTCCCCCAGCGGTCGCGCTCGCGGTAGGCGATGTGTTCGTAGGTCCACTCCTCGAACGACCGCCAGCTACCGACCGCGGCGAGCGCGCCGATTCGGCCTCGTCCACCCGACCAGCCCGCCATCCGGTAGCCCGTCTCCTCGGCCAGTTCGATCGCGTCGTCGAGCGCCCGGTGCTCGCGGACGGCACTACGAGCGAAAGTAGCGACCGGTGCCGGGATTTCGGCAGTACTGTGGGGTGCGACGACCAGCCCCGGTTGGGTGTTCGAATCATCGGTTTCCGCGAGGTCCTCAATCCGTTCACGGGCGATCCCGACTGCGCGGTCGGGATCGCAGTCGGTATGGATGGCGAGCGCGGCATTGCCCCGGGTTTTGTGCTCGACCGCGGGGTTGAGCCGGACGAGCAGGACCCGGGCGATCCGGGTTCCCCGGTCCACGAGCGTGTCGGCGATCCGCCCCGCGAGATAGGTCGTGCACATCCCCCGCGTTCGTGAGTCGGTGTCGTCGATCCCGACGATGGTCATCGTCGGTCCTACCCGATTGGTGCCCTAACGGCTTTCGACCCAGGCATAGCCGTTCGGTACATCCTCGGAATCGATAGAAAACCGCGAAAGACACGTCTCGACCCCCCACAACACATATATGGAGTGAATGGCTTGTTATGTATATGTCCCGGTCAGCACTGGTCGGCAACGTGACCACGATGCTTGAAGACGCGGGCTTCGTGGTGAGCGACCGGTGTGCGATCCGTCCAAAGAGCTTCGACGTGGCCGCCCGCCGAGGGAAGGACTTGATCCTCGTGAAGATCCTCGGCAACGTCGATGGCTTCGACGCTGCGACCGGCGCGGAGATGCGCCGGCTCGGCACGTATCTCGACGCCATGCCCTTCGTCATCGGGCTTCGCACCCGCGACGAGGAACTCAAACCGGGGGTGGTCTACTTCCGCCACGGCGTTCCCGCCTTCAGCCCCGATACCGCCCTGAACCTGTTCATCGAGGACGTGCCGCCGCTGATCTATGCCGCCCCCGGCGGCCTGTACGTCTCCATCGACGAGGAAGTCCTCGCGGACGAACGCGAGAAACGTGACTGGAGTCTCGGCCAGCTCGCCTCCGAACTCGGTGTCTCCCGGCGGACGGTCTCGAAATACGAAGACGGCATGAACGCCTCCGTTGAGGTGGCGATGGAACTTGAAGACCTGTTCGATGCCCCCCTTGCAAGCCCTGTCGACGTATTAGACGGGGCCGAGGAGGTCCGGGATGCCGACCCGACTCCCGAGGACCCCGAGGTCGATCCCGACGACGAGGGTGTCATCACCGTGCTCTCGCGGGCCGGCTTCGATGTGCATCCGACGGCACGCGCGCCCTTCAAGGCCGTCGGCGAGGACACCGCCAAGGAGGAAAACCTGCTCACCGGCCATTCCGCACTGACGAAAACCGCCCAGAAACGCGCCCGGATTATGGGGTCGATCGGTCGAGTGACACTCACTCGGTCGGTGTATTTCGTCGATAAGACGCCCCGCGAGGAGGTCGAAGGCACCGCGTTCGTCGAACGCGAGGAAGCAGAGGAATTGCGCGACGGCGAGGAACTACGGGAGCTGATCCGCGAACGGACCACCTCGCCGGAAAAACACGCTTAGGCGTACGTCTCTTCGAGATATGCGACGATGTCGCCGCTTTCATGCATCCCCTCGACGCCGTTGTCGTGATCGACGATAACCGGCACTTCTGTCTGTCCGCTTACGTCCTCCACTTCGGTACGGTCGTCGTGTGAACGCGCGACGTAATGGGACTCGTAATCGAGGTCGAGTTCGTCGAGTTTCCCGCGGACTTTCGCACAGAACGGACAGCCTTCGAGTTCGTAGAGTTCGATGGATGCCATCGCCAGTGATAGGACCCGGAACGAAAAGAGTCCATGGGTCTTCAAAGCAGCATGCCGCTGGTTTGGATATAGAAGTAACCAACGAGCACGGCCGCGAGCACCCATTGACCGAGCCGAACGTCCCGAGGATCGCCGGCGGCGGACTTGACGATGGGATAGGCGATGATGCCCGCTGCGAGCCCGTTTGCGATCGAGTACGTCAGCGGCATGACGGTGATCGTTAGCCCGCCCGAGACCGCCCAAGCGGGGTCGTCCCACTGGATATCGAGGACGCCCTGGAGCATCATGATCCCGACAACGACCAGGGCGATATACGAAGCGTATGCGGGAATCGCGGCGATCAGGGGCACGAAAACGACAGAGACGAGAAAGAGCAGGCCGACGACCAGCGCGGTGAGTCCGGTACTCCCGCCCTCCTCGACACCGGTCGAGGACTCGATGAACGTCGTCACCGTCGAGGTGCCCACCATCGCGCCGAAGGTGGTGCCGATGGCGTCGGCCATCAGCGGCTCGTCGATCCGGGGGAGGTTGCCGTCCTCGTCGAGGAAGCCGCCGAACTGCGAGACGCCGATCAGCGTGCCCGCCGTGTCGAAGAAATCGACGAAGAAAAACGTCAAAACGACGAGCGCGAAGGTGAGGGGATCGACGGTGCGCAACCCCTCGATGAACGCCCCCGCGAGCGGCGTGATGTCGTACTGGGGGCTGGCAAGCGTTTCGGGGGTGATCACTCCACGGTCGAAGACGCCGACGACCGTGAGCAGCCAGCCCGCCGCCGCCGTCCCGAGGATGCCGAGGATGATCGACCCCTTGGTGCCCCGTGCCCAGAGGACGAACGTGAACCCGAGGCCGAGCACGCCGAGGCCGGCAGCGGGGCTCGCGGCAATGTCGCCCAGTGTGACCAGCGTCGATTCGTCGGCGACGACGAGTCCCATCTCCTGGAGACCGATAAAGAGGAGATAGACGCCGATGCCGGTCCCGACGGCGAACTTCACGGGCTCGGGAAACAGCTCGATGACGTACTCCCGTGCCCCGACGGCGGTGATCGCGATGAAGATCAGCCCCTCGACGAACACCGCCGCGAGCGCTGTCTGCCACGGAATCCCCGATCCGAGAACGACCGTGAACGCGAAGTAGGCGTTCAATCCCATGCCGGGCGCGAGCGCGAAGGGGCGCTTCGCATAGAGGGCCATCACCAGCGTGGCGACGACGGCGGCGATGATCGTTGCCACGGCGATCATCTGTCTGACTTCCTCTGTAGTGTACCCCTCGATGGTGATCGCCTCCGCGAGGATCGTCGGGTTCACCACGATGATGTACGACATCGCCAGAAACGTCGTCACGCCGGCGACGGTCTCGGTCCGAACGTCGCTATCGTGGCCCGCGAGGTCGAAGTACGTGATCAGCCAGTCACCGATCCCCATGATACACGTACAAGGATAGTCGGAGTGGATTAGTTAAGTATTTTCTCTCAATTACGGGGATACTATTCACGAACATGGGTATTATTCGAGATGAACGAGTGCGCCGACCGGAGCCTCGGTGTATTCACGGGCGCGTTCGATGCCCTCCTCGCCGACGGCGATCAGTGTGAAGACGCCACCGACGCGCGCGCCGGCTCCGTCGGCGATATCGAGGAGCAGTTCCTGCGTTTCGCCCGAACGGATCAGATCGTCGACGACAAGCACGGTTTCACCCGGCTGAAGCGCCGACGCAGGCAAGTAGTAGGTGAGTTCGATTCCCGACTGGAGGCGTTTCCGGGCTTCGATGAACTCCTCGACGGCGGTTTCCTTGGACTTTTTTGCGTATGCACATCGAGCATCGAAATAGCTCGCTATCGCGGCCGCGAGCGTGATACCGTCGGTCGCCGCCGTCAGCACCGCGTCCGGGCGCACGAAATCGAAGTCCTCGGCGACGACGGGCGCGACCAGATCCAGAAACGGTTGATCGAAGACGATGCCCGAGTTATCGACGTATCCCTCCTCGTCGAGTTCGATCCGGGCGTCGAGTTCCGCGGCCAGCGTCTCGCGGCCGATTCCTTCGATGATCGCGCGTGCGCGTTCAATCCCCGGCAGGACGTGTCCGTTGACGTAACGGTTCAGATCGCCCGCCGGCAGCCCCGTTACCGCGGCGAGTTCGTCGTACGTGCGGGTTTCTTTCAACATTCCCAATACCGACACTGCCTGCAATTGGAGGGCGGCCTTCTCGGCTCTGTTCATACCTCTCCAACGATATCACACGAACTTGAACATCCCGAAACGGTTCGTCAGTGAAACCATCACAGGAGCGGATATTCAGCGGTCGAGCAAGTCCCCGGCAGTGAGCAGCGCCTCCAGTTCGACGCCTGCATCGGCGAGGGTTTCGCTCGCGCCCTCCTCGCGGTCGACGACCACGAGTACCCGCTCGACGGTCGCTCCGGCTTCCCGCAGCGCGGAAACGGCGTCAGCGGAACTCTGGCCGGTGGTGGCGATGTCTTCGAGGACCACGACGCGCTCGTCCTCCGCCAGTTCGCCCTCGATTAGGTTCCCGGTGCCGTACTCCTTTTTCCGTTTGCGGGCGATCACGTAGGGCCGGCCAGTCTCGACGCTCGTCACGGCAACGAGCGGAACGGCCCCGAGAGCGACGCCGGCGAGTGTCTCATCGCCGATCCGCTCAGCGAAGGCTTCAGCGATCAGCGAGAGACACCGGGGATCGGTCTCGAAGCGGTACTTGTCGATGTAGTAGTCGCTGGTCCCGCCATGCGAGAGTTCGAACTCGCCGTACCGGACGGCGTCCGCCTCGCGCAGCGCCTCGATGAGTTCCGGGTCGGTCATACTTTCCATTCCCGGGGGTCGGGGGAAAAGCGACTTGGTTGGAAGCAGAACGGTAAGTTGCGGTCCGCGAGTGACCGCAGGGAGCGAGCGGTCTTTTTAGCGTAGCTTTTTGCAGCGAGAGGTGTGGTCCGAGAGACGCGTTACGTCTCTCGTCATCACGAAAGAGCGCTACGCGCTCTT
>CAYOFZ010000004.1:0-29835 GCA_964403315.1 uncultured Halobacteriales archaeon
ATCTGATCGAACCCGAGGTCCTCCGGTACTTCTTCGCCAAGGACCCCAGCCGGGCGCGGGATTTCGATATCGAACGCATCGACCTCCTCGTGGACGAGTTCGATAGGATCGAACGGATCTACTTCGGCGAAGAAGAGGCAAGCGACCACGAGAGGGCACGCGCCGAGCGGATCTACCCGCTGGTAGTCGAAGAAGTGCACGAAGACCGGATCCGCCTGCCCTACACCTTCGCCGCCGTACTGGGCATGACCGACGACCCCGACCTGCGCGAGGGGATCGCCCGCCGAGAGGGCCACATCCCCGAGGGTGCCCCTGCATGGGCCGTCGAGCAAGCCCTGTCTCGCGTCGAGCGCGCACAGCGATGGGCCCAACGGACCGGCAACGCCTACGATTACGACCTCAAACGGGCCGAGATGCCCGCGGTCGATCTCGATCCCGAAACCGAGCGAGCGCTCAACGAACTCGCGGATTTCATCGAGGAAGGTCACGCCCCCGAGGAGATCCAGGGCGAGATCTACGAGACCGCAAAGCGCCACGATATCCCTGTCGGGGAGTTTTTCGCCGTCGGGTATCGACTCTTCTTCGATCAGGGGCAGGGACCGAAGCTCGGCCAGTTCCTGGCGAAACTCGACAGGGAGTTCGTCCTCGCGCGGCTGCGCCGGGAGCGGTGACTCATCGTTTCGGCCCGAAATAGAGTATGAAAACTCCCGTTCCCATGCACGCCGAAGGTTTTTGTGAGTTGATGACACACTGCATCCATGGACGAGACGTTCGTCCGGTTGGCTTGTCCCGACTGTCGAACGACCTGGGAACGCCCGCCGGGGAAGCTGCCCGCCTACGACGCGGCGTTCGAGTGTCACGACTGTGAAAACGAACAACGGCTCGCGGAGTTCGCGCGCACGGACCACGATCTGGAAGTGTTGAAACAGTTCTAGTCGGGCATCACAACCCATTTGAGCCGCGCCTCCCCAACGAGGGGTAATGAGCACGCTCACGTGGGTGCTGGTCGGCATTGCCGTCTACTGGGCGGCGCTGCTTGCGCTGGGGAATCGCGGCCTATTACCCGAGTACATCAGCACCCAGGGACCGGTCATCACCCTCCACACCGAACGCGGCCGGAAGGTACTGGACCGGCTCTCGCGGCCAAAGCGGATCTGGCGCGCCTTTAGCAACATCGGCGTCGGTATCGCGCTGGTCGTGATGGTACTCTCCTTCGTCTTCGTGGTTTTCGCGGCGATCAGTTCCATGTACACTTCCGGAGGGACCGCGGTCAACCAACCCCGAAACGTGCTCGTAATCCCCGGGGTCAACGACTTCCTTCCGCTGTCGGTCGCCCCCGAGATCGTTCTCGGACTGCTTGTCGCGTTGGTCGTCCACGAGGGGGCCCACGGCCTTCTCTGTCGTGTCGAGGACATCGACATCGATTCGATGGGCGTTGCCCTGCTGGCGATCATCCCGGTCGGCGCGTTCGTCGAACCCGACCACGAAAGCCAGCAACGCGCCGACCGGGGGAGCAAAACCCGGATGTTCGCCGCCGGCGTCACCGCGAACTTCGCCGTGACCGTTCTGGCCTTCGCGTTGCTGTTCGGGCCGGTCGTCGGGGCTATCGGCGTCGCCCCCGGCGCGGCCGTCGGCGGGGCGTTCTCGGGCTCGCCGGCCCAGCAAGCGGGCATCGATGCCGGCGACCGGATCACCGCGGTCAACGGCACGCCGGTCGAAAACGCGAGCGATCTCAACGGCGCGCTCGAATCCAGCGCCGGCGACACCGCGACGGTCACCGTCGACGGCGACCGCGAGGTTACGGTTGATCGCTCGGTGTTCGTCGCCGAGGCGGCATCGAACAGCCCCTCGGGGCTGGAAACCAACGACACCATCACCGCGGTCAACGGCACGCCGGTTGACACCGAACGCGAGTTCCGCGACGCCATCGAAAACCGAACGGTCGTCGGCGTCGAAACCGCCGGCGGCGAACAGCACACCTTCCCCGCCGGCGCGCTCGCAACCGTCCAATCCGACAGCCCCGCCGCCGAGGCCGGCATGCCCGCCAACGAGCGGGTCGTCATCACCGCCATCGACGGCCAGCGGGTGACCGACAGCGAGGGACTCACCTCGATCCTCCAGAACACCCAACCCGGTCGGACCGTCGAGATCCAGGCATACGTCAACGGCAGCGCCGAAACCTACTCGGTCGAACTCGGCGATCATCCCCAGGGCGACTACGGACGGGTCGGGATCAACGTCACGCCCGGCATCACCGGCCTCACGATCAACGACTTCGGCATCCAGCCCTATCCCGCGAGCACGTATCTCGGATTGCTGGGCGGTAACGGGGGATCCTCGGCCGCAACCTTCCCCGGCATGATCGTCCTCGCGCTCGTGTTGCCAATCGCCTCGCTCGCCGGCCTCGGGCTTCCGTTCAACTTCGCCGGCTTCACCGGCTACGTTACTCAGTTTTACATCGTCGATGGACCGCTCGGGGCGCTCGGCGGAGGCGTGTTCGTGCTCGCAAACGTGCTGTTCTGGACCGGCTGGATCAACCTCAACCTCGCCTTCTTCAACTGCATCCCGGCGTTCCCGCTGGACGGCGGCCACATCCTCCGGACGAGTACCGAGGCTATCGTTTCGCGGTTACCCTTCGAGGCGAGTTACGAACTCACCAAGACGGTAACTATCTCGGTAGGTATAACGATGCTCGCCAGTCTGCTATTGATGGTGTTCGGACAGGGCCTACTCGCCTAGCCCGTAGCAGCCGGCGAACTCCTCGGGCGTCGCGTTGATGCGCTCGAACTCGCCGAAATCGCGCTCGTGGTGGCGGATCATCTGTTCTGTGATCCACGCGCTGAAGGGTTCGTCAAACTGCCACTCCCCGTCGGTCTCGGGGAGGGCAAAGCGTTCGTCGGTGGCGAAGGCAACGTAGACGTGATAGAATCCCAAGATCACGTCGGCGAATTCCCGGGCTGTGTGGGCGGTTTCGTCGCGTTTCTCCTCCAGTTTCGCCCGACCCGCCTCGGTGAGTTCGAAATATTTGCGGTCGGGTTCGTCTTCGCGTTCGATTCGTTTCGCCCAGCCCTCCTCCTCGAAGGTGTAGAGGATGGGGTACACCGAGCCATACGAGGGTTCCCAGTGGCCGCCGCTGATCTCATTGATCTCCTTCAAGATCTCGTAGCCGTACCGTGGTCGTTCGTCGAGAAGCTCGAAAACCAGATACGAGATGACCCCCTTCGGTGGCCCGGTCTTTCGCATTGGCGGGGTTCCGCGAAGGGGGCGGGAAAACGTTTCGTTTCCGACGATCCTACGGGACCGTGATGAGCGAGACCTCCGAAGACGACCACGTGCGAGTCTGGCTGGTCGAGCGCACCTACTGTCGGGCGTATGCCTCGAAACGGGTTCGCCGACCCGCGCGGCGAATCCGTTTCGGTAGGTATGACCGATAGTAGACTCCGACGACGAACAGAACATCATCATCCTCACGTACGCGACCTCCCGACGGCCGTCGGGATTTCCGCAAGGAACGCGCGTTGACGAGCTTCACGGGCCGGGCCGACACGACCGTGTCCGTCGGTCGATCCCGGAAACCTCGGTCATGTCGAGGACACCGAAACCCGCGAGCGCTACGCCACGGAAGTCGAGCGTGTCCGGGAGCGCCACGCGCCGGACGATACGGTGTAGAAAGGCCCTTGATCGATCCCCCCGAACTCCCGTCCATGTCACGACGGGAGCCGCCACGGACCGAGGAGGGGCTGTACGTGTTGCATGACCTACGCAGGATAGACTGGGAGGCCTGGCGCGAGGCCCCCGAACGCGACCGCGAGGCCGCGCTCGAGGAGGGGATCGACTACCTCGCAGCCCACGAGAACACCAAGGAGGGCGATTCCGCCGTGTTCAGCGTGCTCGGCCACGGGGCCGACCTGTTGATCGTCCACCTGCGCCCGACGATGGCCGCCCTCGACACTGCCGAACGGGAGTTCGAGACGACGCGGCTCGCGGCGTTCCCCGGGCGGGCCGACTCATAAAGCGCCGTGCCGGCGGCGTGGGCCTACACCGCTGGGGCCGCCGCCCACTCCGACCCCGCCCCCGCGCCCGACGCCGGTCTGGCACGCTACATGGACTCGCGGCTATACCCCGAGATCCCCGACACCGAGTTCGTCAGTTTCTACCCGATGTCGAAACGACGCGACCCCGAGTACAACTGGTACGACCTGCCCTTCGAGGAACGGGCCGACCTGATGGAGGGCCACGGCGACATCGGGCGCGACTACGCGGGCCGGGTCACCCAGATCATCTCGGGCAGCCTCGGTATGGACGACCACGAGTGGGGCGTGACGCTGTTCGCCGACGACATGACCGATATCAAGGAGTTGCTCTACGAGATGCGCTTCGACCCCTCCTCCTCGAAATACGCCGAGTTCGGCCGGTTCTACACCGGGCGTCGATTCCCGCCTGCTGACTTGGGGGCGCTGCTCGCGGGCGAGCCGGTCCCAACCGGCAGTGGCGGACCCGGGGATGAAACCGATGCCGACACCGACCCCGAACTGGCCGCCGAACTCGACCGTCTCGGGGTCGAACCCGACGCTCCCGAGGGTGCTCATGGTCTCGTCGTTCGCTCCGAGAGCGACGCCGCGACCGTCCGCGAGGAAGTCGAGGGGCTACGGGGCAACTTCGAACACTACGACAGCCACGTTCTGACGGAGGTCCACGAAACCGAGTCGGGAGCGGCGGTTGTCAGCGTCTGGGGGACCGAATCGGCGGCCGACACCGCCGCGGGCTTCCTCGAAGAGCTGCCGGGCGTGACCGGTTCGACGGCGGGCGCGCTCGCGGGCAGATTCGCCGGCGAGGCGGGCGAGGGCGAATCCCCGGTGGACGAGGACGAAGATGACATCCGCGGCGAACTCGCGGATCTCGACATTTATGCCGGCAAACCCCATGGAGAGGACGTCTACGCGCTGGTGCTCTACTCCGAAGCCGATCCCGGGGAACTCACCACTGAGGTCGAGGACCTCTCCGAGGGATTCGACCGCTACGACACCCACGTCAAAACCGCGACCTACCGCGCCCGCGATGGGGGTCGCTCTGCGGTCGTGAGCATTTGGGACACCGAATCGGCGGCCGACACCGCCGCGGGCTTTCTCGCCGACCTCCCAGGGATCGTCGCTCGCGCGGGGCAGGGCCCCGCGGAAGAAGCAAGCGGTGACGCCACGAGCAGGGCAGGAGAACGGAGCGGATTCGGCACGATGGGCATGTTCTACACCGTCAAACCCGACCACCGCGAGGAATTCATCGAGCGGTTCGACGCGGTGGGGGAGTTGCTTGAGGACATGGAGGGTCACCACGAAACCGATCTGATGGTCAATACCGCGGACGAAACCGACACCTTCATCGCCAGCCAGTGGCGCTCGAAGGAGGATGCCATGGCGTTTTTCCGCTCGGATGCGTTCCGCGAGACCGTCCAGTGGGGTCGTGAGGTGCTCGCGGACCGGCCCCGCCACGTCTTCCTCGCCTGATCAGTCGTCGGCGGGTTCGGCCCGGGTGGTCGTCACGTAGACGCTCTCCTTGTTGAAGACGAACTCGTCGAGGAACGACGAGACGTACACCGCCGACTGAACGAACATGTAAAACCACAGCGTGAGGGCCGCAAGCAGCTCCATCCGGTGATGTGAGTGGCCGTGATGGCGATCCCGGGCGAACACCAGTACCGAGGCGATGAGGGGGCCGAGACCGACCATTACTCCGAGGACGACATCATAGGGCAAGAACGTCGCATGCTCGAAGCCGAATATCTGCAAGAGGAGCAGCGGTGCCGCGAGAACGAGGACGACGGGCACGAGCGCGTACGCGAAGGTGTATGCGACATCGGCGCGTATCCGCCCCGACAGCGTCCTGTCGAGCGCGAGCGAGGGGAGATAGCGGACGGCCACCTGCATCCACCCGCGGGCCCACCGGGTGCGCTGGGACCACCATGCTTCGAAGGTGTCGGGGTTTTCCTCGTAGGTGATGATCTCGGGGTCGACCTGGAGGTCCTTGCCCGCGGCGTGGATGCGCGCGGACATGTCGATATCCTCGACGAGGACGTGCTCGTCGAAATCGCCGAGTTCGTCGAACAGTTCGCGCCGGAAGAAGGCCTGCCCGCCGCCGAAGATGGTGAACCCGCTGAACACCTCGCGCCCGAACAGGTCCGCGAGTTCGGCGATATGGCGCTCGACGGTGGCGTGTAGCGCCCACAGCGAATCGGTCGGGTTGCGGCCGTAACACCGCCCTTTGACACACCAGATCTCCTCGTCGCTTTCGAACCACCTGACGGCGCGGCGGATCGCCGCGGGATCGTACTCGTGATCGGCGTCGATACAGGCGATGATCTCGCCGGTGGCGTACCGGAGGGCGTAGTTCATCGCCATCGCCTTCCCGCCGCCGGATTCGTCGCGCTCGACGGCCTTGACCGGGGCATAGTCGGCATCGTAGCGCTCGGCGATCTCGCCGGTCGCGTCGGTTGAGTCGGCCTCGTAGCAGACGACGATCTCGAGCAGGTCGCTCGGATAGTCCACGTCGAGGGCCGCCTCGATGGTGTCCGCGAGAACGGGCTCTTCGTTGTACGCGGGGATGACGACGCTGACCGACGGTGGATCCTCGGGGAACGCCGCTGGTGGATCGACGGACGTAAACGACAGCAACGCGCCGGCGTACGTCCGAAAGACGAGTCCCAACAGCAGGACGAGCACGAGCGTGCGCAACGCCGTTGCGTACAGGGGGTATACGAGCGCGGGGAGGATCGCTATGGCTATGAATGCGAGCGCGATGACCCCGTAGAGGAGGACCTTCCGGCCGGGGACCCCCGCAGCATCCGCCGTCTGAACCTTCATTGACGGTGGATGACCGTCACTGTGAAAAACAGTTGCGATACGGGTATTAATTACTTATCGGTTGACAAATAAAGGGCGTATCGGTCAATCGGTTCGACGGATCAGTCGGCCAGCAACCCGGCCTCACGCAGGTCGTCGCCGTTCACGCTCGTGCGATAGTCTTCCTCGGCCATCCCGTCGTCGCGGTCGATGCCGAAATCATCAGTGTACAGCTCGGCGACGCGGGCCATCTCTTCGTCGGACAGCGTCGGCGTCTCGGGGGTTGCGGCCCATTCGTCGATGTCGGCGTTCGTGCGGAAGGTTGGCGTGACCGTCGCCACTTCGTCGTGAGCGAGCAGCCACTGGATCGCGGCCTGTCCCATCGTCCTCGTCCCATTCCGTTCAAGGAATCGTAGTTTATCGAGTTTCTCCCAGCCCGTTTCGTACCACTCATCAGGGCGGAATCCACGGTGATCGCCCTCGCCGAGTTCAGTGTCGGGCGTGACCTGCTCGTTCAGCAGGCCCGAGGAATGGGGGACGCGGGGGATCAGGCTTGTCTCTGCATCGAAGCGATCTATCGTATCGAGGAAATGGTTGCCGACCTCCTGTTCGAAGGGGTTCCAGACCAGCTGGACGGCGTCGAACCCTTCTTCGATGGCTCGGTCGCCCTCCGCGAGCCAGCCGATCGAGGGCCCGAGCGCCCAGCCGACCGCGCGGATCTTCCCCGCCTCCCGGAGTTCGTCGAGGGTCTCAAACACGTCGGCGTCGACCTCCTCGAC
The DNA here is from genome assembly GCA_964403315.1 of uncultured Halobacteriales archaeon. Lineage (GTDB taxonomy): Archaea > Halobacteriota > Halobacteria > Halobacteriales > Halalkalicoccaceae > CAYOFZ01. The sequence continues at coordinate 7,613 of CAYOFZ010000004.1, forward strand.
GTTGGCGTTGTGCAACTGGAGGTGATCGAGGTAGTCAGTACCGAGGCGGTCGAGGCTACGCTCGACGGCGGTGTGGATCCACTCGCCGGAGATCTCCTTGGGGAGTTCGCCATGGCCGGCCTGTGGGTTGTTGTAGAAGTCGTAGCCGATCTTGGTGGCGATACTGACTTCCTCGCGGCGATCCGCGAAGGCCTCGCCGACGAGTTCCTCGGAACGGCCGTGGCCGTAGACGTCGCCGGTGTCGAAGTAAGTGATCCCCCGATCCGCGGCGTGGCGGAGCATTTCGATGGCGTCGTCCTCGCTGCGGTCGCCCCACCAGTCGGTGCCGACGGTCCACGCGCCGAAGCCGACCTCGCTGACCTCGACGTCCGAGGTGCCGAGCATGCGGTGGTTCATACCCGACCGTTCGACCGAGGGCTACCTATCGGTTGTGGTTCTACTGTCGGCTGTACACCCCTGAACGGATTCGCCAGTACGATCGGCGAATCCGTTCACATAGTTACAGCCGATAGTATCGGTAGCCCATACATCCGGCAACCGAACCCATTTGAAGGTTCGTGCCGAACGGCTGGGCATGACAAAACGCCATGTATCGCTTCCCGAGGAGGCTGAAGCCGGGGTGCAGGCGTTCATCGACGAGGTCGACGAACGCCTCGCAAGCGACGAGGACACCTGTGAGGTCGTGCGGGAGATCCTCGTCGATCTCTACGGCGACCGGGACGCCTACGAGCGCTGGCAGGCCGGCGAGGAGGTCTCACCCGCCGAGCGGGTCCGCCTCCAGGGGTACGATCCCTGCAATTCGACGCTCGAAAGCGAGTACTACGCCGAAAAGGACGAGGCGAAATTCGAGCGCTCGAAACACCTCCAGTGGCTCTGGCGGCAGTTCGACGCCACTCCGATGGCCGACAACGTCGAGTTCGCGCTGCGATTCCGGGGGATGCTCGCCGATCACCTCTTCGAGGACTGTGGCGAGGACTGCCGGTTTTTCAAGGGGATCTCCTTCACCTACGGCCACAACATCACCGTCGGGGACAACACCGTGATTCACGACGACGTTCATCTCGACGACCGCGGACGCCTCACCATCGGGGATCGGGCATCAATCTCCGATGAAGCCCACATCTACAGCCACGACCACGACATCGTCGATCAGACCGAGATCGAAAACTACGAGACGATCATCGAAGACAACGCCCGCGTCACCTACGACGCGATGGTGCGGGCCGGTTGTAAGATCGGCGAGAACGCGGTCGTCGGGGCCCGTGCGGTGGTTCAAAGCGACATCCCTGCCCACCACATCGCCGTCGGAATGCCCGCCAAGAGCGTGAAGGTAAAGCCGGGCTTCGAGGAGGTCGCCGAGCCCGTAGAGGGCGCAAACGAGAACCGCCAACAACAACGCCGCATCGAGTACGATCTCCCCGCCGACCTGGATCGCTTCGATGAGTTCGAACGCGATCTGCAACCTCCCGCTCGATAGGGATTGGCGGCCCTGCTCAGCAGTGAGGGGCAACCCCGAGCGGCATCTGCCGGTCGTGCTTTTAACCGACTGGGGGTCGTAGCTCCGGGCGAGAATGAGCCTTTCACGATACCTGCCGTTGATCGCGGCGACGGATCCCGACGCCGATAGCCCTGTTCCCGACGAGGCGGAATCGCTGATCGAGCGGCTCCGACCGATAGTGGTCAAACACGGTCGGGTGGGGACGCTCTCGCTTGCGACGGGCGCGCTTACGGTTCTTCGAGGAGTTGCCGCGCTCCGCTCGAACAAAACGCGGGCGTTGCGCCAGCTCGCCGTCGGAACCGGCTGGATCGCCATCGGACGCGCCCAGCGACAGGCCGCCGACGAGGATGAGGATCTGGAGGTCGGCGACGCCTGGTACGAGGAGGCCGAAAACGAGGGAGAAGACGACAGCGGCGCGATAGCCGACGCGAACCAGCAGGAACCGCGCGATTTCGGCGATCCCGGCGAGGGCGAGACGCCGGACGCCCAGACCGCCGCCGAACCCGGGGAGATGACCGGGCCGGCCACCGGCGACGCCGTCCCGGAAACCGACAAGGAAGGCGGTCCTGAAGGGATGCCCGCCGACGATGTCGAGATGGTCGATCCCGAGGAAGAAGAGGAAGGTGAACTCAACGAGGGAAGCCTTCAGACCGACGAGGAAGAGGAAGAGACTGGAAGCAATTAACGTTACGTTTTTTGTAGGAAAATGCGCCGGCCGAGAATTGAACTCAAACCATAAAATAAACATTCAGATATAGTAGGCGAGATTGTGTAGATTGAATAAGGAATACATTATCAACAGTAATTTTCAATATTGTGTTCCTCTAATGGTCGACTATGGTTTTCTCGGAAATCAGATCTTTACTGAACTTAACGGGGCAAATTAATAAGCAAGTGGAATATTGGCAAGAATACGAAGGGAAAGAAGTTATCATACGGAAACATTCGGTAGATAGGACACGTAAAGAGCAGAGCATGTTGAATACGATGCAGATTCAGCAGACCATATTCCTAATTCAGGGTGAAATTGAGGCAGTAATGTCCTTTCCTCCCGGTTTTCGACTCACTAATGTCGCGGAATATATTGCAAACGATGATTATTCTGAACTTAATAACGGCGTGTCACAACACCTTGCTTTTGGAGGCCGAGGGGCGCATAAGGTTAGAGAAATAGACAGAAAATTCGTGTCTTTCGATTCAATAGAGCAGTTAGAATGGACAGAAGATGCTGATAATGCGACTCGCCCAGTACGTGAATCCGGCTCCGACGATTAACCTCTTGACAGAGGTCTTTCTTTCCTTATGAGCTTGGAAATTTGATGATAAAACCGCTATATGCGCTGGCCGGGAATTGAACCCGGGCTATGAGCTTGGGAAGCTCATGTCCTACCACTAGACCACCAGCGCACTCAGTCACTGCGTTCCTTCGCGCGCTGAGCCCTGTATCGCTTCACTCCACAGGACACCGGCGCACTCGCCTTGGCCCTCATCAGTCTCTACCTGACCCCGTCACTTGAACGTAGCGCTTCCGAGTGGGGTGGCTATTTTATCCCGGGAGCCATACCCCGGATCATGGTCGATCTGCGATTCTCGGAGGCGGAACTGGAAACCGTCCGCGGGCGGATCACCGATTTCATCACCGAGACCGTCGCCGAGGCGGGAGCCGATGGCGCGGTGCTGGGCCTCTCAGGGGGCATTGACAGCACGCTCATCGCCCATCTGGCTGTCGAGGCCCTCGGTGCCGAGCGGGTTCGGGGACTCGTCCTCCCGGCGACGGTCAGTACCGATGAAAACATGAGCGACGCCGAACGGGTCGCCACGGATCTCGAAATCGAACACGACCTGATCGAGATCGAGCCCATCGTCGATGCGTTCGTCGACGCCGTCCCCGGGGTCGAGGGCGACCGAACCGCCGTCGGCAATACCCGCGCTCGGGTCCGGGCGGTGCTCAACTACTTGCTGGCGAACCACGAAAACCGGATCGTTCTCGGGACGGGCAACCGAAGCGAGGCTGCCGTCGGGTATTTCACGAAATACGGCGACGGCGCGGTCGATTGCCATCCCATCGGCAACCTCTACAAGGGACAGGTGCGCCAGCTCGCCCGTCACGTCGGCGTCCCCGAGGAACTGGTCGGGAAAACGCCGACCGCCGAACTCTGGGCCGAACAGACCGACGAGGAGGAGATGGGCGTCAGCTACGACACCCTGGATGCGATCCTCGCGCTCCACATCGACGGCCCGCTTTCGAAGACCGCGACCGCGCGGCTGGCCGACTGTAAGCCCGAGACCATCGATCGGGTCATCGAGATGTACGACCGGAGCGCCCACAAACGGCAGGTCCCGCCGACGCCGGAAAGGGAGTGATGGTCGACGATGGCGTCCGGAAACGGGTTCCAAAGGCCTTTGCCCCCTCCATCCGTATCTCCGGGCGATGGAACAGGCCGCGCTGGCTCGTCGGGCCGCCCGTGACGCCGTCGCCGACATCGAACCGGGCCGACTCCACGACCGCATCGACGCGATCCTCGCCGACGCTTCGATGGCACCCGGCGTGCTCGTCGTGCTCAGCGCTCAGTCCGTCGATCCCGCCGTCGGTTCGGCCGCCATCGAGGAGCGTGCTGCCGGCGTCCAGTTGATCTACGAGGGGCTCCGACTCACCCGCTCGCTCGCCCACGAGGAACCCTGGGCCGATACCGACGACTACACCGACGCCAACCTCGACGTTCTCGGGGCCGACGTGCTCGTTTCCCGGGGCTTCTATCTGCTTGCGATGACCGAGGCCGCCGACCGGGCCGTCGAAACCATCCAGGCGTTTGGCCGCGATCAGACCCACAGACGCGATCCCGATACCGACCACGAGGCGCTTGATCGTAACCTCGAAGTCGAGGTGTTCGAACTCGCCGGTTTCGCCGGTGCGACCGCCGTCGATGCCGAGCCTCCCGAATCCGTGCGTATCACCATCGACGAACTGACCCGGACCATCGAGGGTGAACCGCTTCCCGACGCCGCGACGCTATTCGGCGACGGATCGCTTCGACCCTCGGAGCGCGGTGTTGACGGACACGCCCCGCCGTCGATGACTGACTCGTAACGAATCGAAACGCCTAAAGAGATATCCGGCGAACGGACGGATGGTGCCTGGGTAGCTTAGCGGTAAAGCGCGTCCTTGGTAAGGACGAGACCCCGGGTTCAAATCCCGGCCTAGGCTTGGATCAGAGGGAAGCTACGCGGGGTGGCCGACGTGACTGGCTATATCGAGACACTATCCCACGAATTCTCGGTACATTACAACTACGCGGAGCCTGGACTGGCACTGTATTTTGCTGCCCATTCTATCGTCCAGACCGGTGACGGGAGCCGCAGATCTCCGTTTACGCTGGAGAGAGCGTTAGATAGTGATTGTCATTCAGCGATCCGTGAATTTGAGTTGATCGTTCGTCGCTACCCTGCTGGAGACCCAACCGGTCAATAAAGCTTCTACACCCTAATTCGCCCTCAATGGTAGGGAACGCAAGGAAAACGGAACGACGGAAGTGTCTCAAATATTTCCGTCCCACCGGGAATTACCGAGGGAATCAGGTGCCTGATCCTCTCCGAACCCACGGTCCGGAGAAAATCGCCCGGGTGGCGAACTCAACCGCCAACAGTCAACCGAGGTACGAAACGGATCAGCTCGGTTCATACTACGAGGCTCACCAGCCATCGGAAATATCTATTGTTTTATAATTTAGCGTGAGGAAAACGTTTATATGATACGTGCTAGTTCGAGAATGGATCATTCACTTTGAACAGGAAAATGTATTGACTGAATAGCGGGTGATGACAATCATCCCATTATATGGTGGTTGTACGTTATACGACTGGTTTTTCGATGAAATTTCTCGAATGAGTGGATCGCCGCCAGTCAGTTTCTCGACTGAATGCGAACCCATTCCGCAATGTTGGGCTCTGGTTCGCGAACCGGATTCATCTCCAACCTTGAAAAGGCGGGGTTTTCTCTCCCGCGATCAGATACCCGTGTGAAGTCAAGAGTATGGGTTAGGAACGAGATCAGGGGATTAATGATCGGAAAAAGACGATCAGTGATTGAAAAAAGGAGTTGATTCGGTCGAACAGCCCCAGTGGTTCCGTATCGTCTTCCCCCTCGTTGATTTCGGCGCCATCGCTCTCAGTATCGTTGCTTTCCGTGTCGTTGATCTCGGTATCGGTTGTGGTGCCAGTATCACCCATCTTGGGTGCCTCAACGATGCCGAATATGTCAAGAGCCTCTTGGAGGGTGACGATCTCGATGTTGCGCTCCTGGGCCATCTCGATGGTGGTCGCGATCCGCTCTTCAGTGAGGGTATCGTACTGGCTATGGGAGGCAAGGATCCCGAAGACGGGGTCGGACACGATTTGATCGAGGAACCCCGCAATATCGGTTTCATCCATCTCGGTTTCCTCGTAGTACTGGCGCGAAATCGAGAACGGATCTGATCCGTGGATCGGATTGAGCCCATTGCCCGTGAACGCTCGCGGCGTGGTGTCGTAGTACTCAGGGACGATCTCTGCTGCCAAGCCGTCGTGACGTTCGTAGGGATAGACGAACCCGGTCACTTGGTCTGTGCCAATGATCTCCTCGAGTTGCGCTTTTGATTCGGCGAGGATTTCGTGGGTGAACTCATCAGTGTAGCGGACGCGACTATCGGGTCCCGCCGGGATGGCTACGTCAATCGGCTCCTTGAGCTCGAGATACGGGTCATCGCCACGTCCGCCGCGGCCGACGACAGTCGCCTCAGTGCCCTCGCCGTCCGCATCAAAGAGTGCGAGCGAATCACCTGGATACCGGCCATGGCGATTCGAGTCGACGGAGATTTCGGTATCCCCCGCCTCAACGTCCGCCGTAATCGGAATTTCGCCGATTGCTCGATGCTTGATGGCGTGGGACATGACCTCCCAGCCGGCATCGGACATCTCTTTGAGCTGGTCAGGGTCGAGATACGTGTCCGAGGAGCCTATCAATCCGGAAGAAGCCGCCACACATCCCGGTACGTTGTACTCCTGGTGAACTCGAAAGGTCAGTTCATAGTCCTCGACCGTCCCGTCGTCGTATGTGAACACCAGATACCCGCTGGGGTCCTCTTGGGCAGACGACGACCCGGAGAAAAGCGCCGAACCGCTGATGGCGGCCATCCCCGTACCCATTGCTTGGAGGAACGATCGACGAGTCGGATCGATGCCGGCACTGGAAATACGTGTCATCAAATATCTTATTCAGCACCGACATATTAGTTATTTATGCATTTAGGATGAGAACTGCGGCGACGTATGGATCCGATCCTGACAACAGATCCGCATTGTGGACGGGCTAATTGTTGATCGCAGGCCGAGACGCGTGTCATGAAATTCCGGAGGAGGGAACGCCTGACCTCCCTGACGTTCTGATTGTACTCGTATTTGTCTAATAGACGCGATCTCCGATAGATTCCGGTTTCGATAGCACTCATTTCGTCCGTTTGTCGATTCTCTTCGCCTCAGAAGGTAAAATTGTCGCTGAACGCCAGCAAAACCTCTGTATCCTCCTCGCTGATTTCGTCCGATTCCTGAATGTACTTTCGGAGATCCTCGATGGCTCGGGTGTCGATCATAACGATAACTTGAAATCGACCCATGAAACTATATTCAAATCCGGCCTAAGCCGCACCTTTTGCCGCACTCTTCACTCATTCACAACAGATCATCCGAACGGGGGTCCGGAATCCGTTTTCCCCCTGATCAGTCATTCTCGTTTCCGGTATCGAGTGCTCCCACAAAAACGCTTGATTTGGAAAGCTGAATGTTTAGATGACTTTCGCTCGTTTCTTGAGATATGGCGAGTGATAGTAGTAGCAGCGACAGTAGTGATCAGTCAAACACGTCAGGAACGTTCGCGCAGTTCGTTGAAGAGTACTCCGAAGAGGAGTTAGCCACGATACTGATCATCGGTGGCGTGTTCATGTTTTTCGTCCCGGGCCTCCAGTTCTTCGGGGCCCTGGCGCTGTTGATCGGCGTCATCACGTGGTTTTCGGACTGGCTCTGGGGCTAATGCTTCCGGCCAGGCGTTTCCGATCCGAGTAGACACCGTGAGGAAAACGATGCCGACCCTTATTATCGGAAACGGGCCAAGTAGCACGCAATCGTAATCGGGCCCGTATTCGTGGAAAGCGGAGCGTCGCTGTGTATCCAACGGATGGGTCGAAGAATTATCCATTGTAGTGATTACCGCGTATCAGCGCAGGAGTCCGAGCAGTTGATAGTCGTGATCCGGCGTATACCGCCGGAACAGCAGGCTGTTGGTGAGGACCGATATTGACGAAAACGCCATCGCGCCCGCCGCGAGTACCGGCTGAAGCAAACCGAGCGACGCCAGCGGGATGAGCGTCGTGTTGTAGCCGAGTGCCCAGAACAGATTCTGTTTGATCTTCGAAAGTGTCCCCTCGGAGACGCGAATGGCCTTCAGCACGTCGCGGGGATCGTCGCGCATCAGCGTCACGTCCGCCGCCTCGATGGCGACGTCGGTGCCGCTCCCGATGGCCGTCCCGACGTACGCGGCCGCGAGCGCGGGTGCGTCGTTGACGCCGTCGCCGACCATCATCGCCCGCCGGCCATCGGCCTGAATGTCCTCGACAGCGTCGGCCTTGTCCTCCGGGAGGACCTCGGCGCGAACGTTGTCGGGGTCGATGCCGACCTGCTCGGCGACCGCCCGTGCCGTCCGCTCGTTGTCGCCGGTAATCAGGTGGACCTCGGTGTCGCGCCCTTGGAATTCCGTAACGGCCTGCTTCGCGGTATCTTTGACCGTATCCGCATCCGCCACGATCCCGATGAGGCGACCGTCGGTCGTGCCGGCAGACACGCGTGCGACGAGCATCGCCGTCTTGCCTTCGTTTTCGAGGCGTTCGAGATCGTCCTCGGCGGGCGAGGGGTCGATGCCGTTGTCGCGCATGAGCTTGCGGTTTCCGACGAGTACCTCACTGTCGTCGATGGTTGCCCGGATACCGTGGCCGGGAACGTTTTCGAAGCCCGTCGGCCGGTCGAGATCGATCCCGCGGTCGGTCGCTCCATCGACGATTGCCCGGGCGAGGGGATGCTCGCTTCCGCTTTCGGCGCTCGCCACGACCCGCAAGACGGACTCCTCATCGACCTCGGCCCCGGTTTCAGGCTCGGACCGCCCCGCATCCGTGAATGCCTGTCCGCTGCCATCGGCCACTGGCTCGCCACCGTCGGCGGTTGCATGGCTATCGAGGGCGATAACGTCCGTGAGTTCCATCTCGCCGTTCGTCAGGGTGCCCGTCTTGTCGAACACGACTGTATCGGTGTCTTTGACGCGTTCGAGAACGTCGCCACCTTTGAACAGGACGCCGTTTTGCGCGCCAATCGAGGTGCCGACCATCGTCGCGGCGGGTGTCGCCAGTCCGAGCGCGCAGGGACAGGCGATCAGGACGGCCGACGCGAACACCACGACCGCGAACTCGAACGCCGAAACCGTCCCGCCCGCGATGGCCGGTCCGCCCTCGACGAGCCCCCATAGTGGGAGCGCCGAGACGAATCCGGTGAGTGCTTCGGGGAACGCAAACCAAACCACTCCCCAGACCAGCGCGTTCAGGATGACCGCCGGCACGAAGTACGCGCTGATGCGGTCGGCGAGGTTCTGGATCTCGGGCTGGCGCGACTGGGCGTCCTTGACGGTCCGGACGATCTCCTGGAGCGCGGTGTCCTCGCCGACCTTGGTCGCTTCGACGAACAACACACCGTTTTCGTTGATCGTGGAGCCGATCACCTCATCGCCCCCGGTTTTTTCGACGGGGACGGATTCGCCGGTGACCATCGATTCATCGACCGCGCTCTCGCCGTTGATGACGACGCCGTCGGTCGGGATCCGCTCGCCCGGGCGCACTTTCATGCGGTCGCCGACAACGACCTCGTCAAGCGAGACCTCGCGTTCCTCACCGTCCTCACCGACGAGAGTGGCTGTATCGGCCTCCATTTCGAGCAGCTCCCGCAGCGCCTCACCGGCCTGGCCCTTCGAGCGAGCTTCGAGGTAATTGCCGAGCGTGATGAACACGAGGATGAGCGCGGCCGTATCGAAGTACAACCCGCCGGCGATCAGCCCCAGCAGAACCGCGACCGAATAGAGATAGGCCGTCGAGGACCCGAGCGCGATCAACACGTCCATGTTCGCCCGGCGGTTCTTCACGAGTGCCATGTAGGAGTTCTCGTAGAACTCCCGGCCCAGAACGAACTGAACCGGCGTTGCGAACAGGAACTCGACCCATCCGAACTCGACTCCGAAGACGGTCTTGGGAAGGACGGTCCCGCCGAGGAGCAGTTTCTCGACGAGAAAGAAGACGAGTGGCACCGACAACACCGCCCCGAACAGCGTCAGCTGGAGCTGGTGACGGATCTCCTCCTGTCTGGCGGCGTCGCGCGCGTTGGATTCGGACTCGCCGCTATCACCACTACCGTCGCGCACGGGCGAGTAGCCAGCACTTTCGATCACATCGTACAGCTGTTCTCGTGTGACCTCCGCAGGGTTGTACTCGATGTTCGCTTCGTCGGTCGCGTAGTTGACCTCCGCAGAGATCACCCCCGGCGCGGCTTCGAGCGCTCGTTCGTTCGTCTCGGCGCAGTTCGCACACGTCATGTCGATGATGGCTATCGAAGTCGACGCGCTGACGGCGTGATATCCTGCCGCATCGATTGCATCGTAGATCTCCGCGAGCGATGCCTCCTCGGGATCGTACTCGACGGTTCCCTCGTCGGTAGCGAAATTGATGTTTGCCGCCGAAACGCCGTCGAGATCGTCGAGGGTATCGGCTATTGTCTGTGAACAGTTCGCACAGCTCATGCCCTGAATGTCGAGCCGTGCCCTTTCGGTACTCATTACCGTATCTTGGATTTCGTCGTTTAGATATGTTTCCCCTAATTATGTACGGCCCTGAACGATTTACACCACGGAAAGTAAGATGAATAGGGATCGGATATTCGATTTCGAAGGTAAATAGTGAACGATACCGAACGGGCTGGATAAGAACTGCGTCTAGTCGAGAACGCCGACATCGGATCGTATACCTCGTCAGGCCATTTCCCGGGGGTCCATCATGCCCTCTTTCACTCCGAGGCTGATCAGTCCGGCGTTCACCGGATAGGCAGCGATGAATCCGACCGATAGCGAAAACGACAGCGCCATCCAGAACAACGCGCTCCCCATGCCGGCGGTTCCTGCTATCAGCAGATCGGTGCCGATTGCCGCGATTTCCATGATCGTAATGGACGGCGTCTCGCTGAGAAACGCGTCTTTGGTGGCCTCCCGGAAGTTCGTCCCCTCCTGCATGAGTGGACCGATGTTGAGTCCGTAGCCAAACAGATACGCGAAACCGAAGGTGATTACCACCACCCAGAGGGTACTCAGTGCGAGGATGCCCTGTGCGAGGGTGATACCGACGATCTCGCCGGCTCCACACCCCGAATAGCAGTGCGAATCCGAGCGCAACCCCCGCCGCCAGAACGAATCACGACTGATCTGGGTCCGTCCCGCATACCAGTAGATCGCAAGGCCGAACGGTCCCGAATACAGGACGGTGAGCGTCCAGACGAACTTCATCATTGACGGGAGTACCTGATTCCGCTCGCGGATGTCCCACCAGAGAACGCCCAGTGACACGAGTATCAGAAGTGCCCAGAGTCCCAGCACCACCGGATTCGACAGGATCGGGACGATAACGGTTCTGATCGGGGCGAACGCCTGCTCGATGCGGGTCGCCCATTCGAGTGCCCATTGGGGGAGCACCGAACTCTGCAACACGACTGCGAGCAACTGTTGGACGAACATGCCTCACCCCGTTCTACATCGGCCATCGTTTTCTCGATTGGGGCTGTCAAATCCCGCTTTGCTGGTCGTCCTGAGCTAAGGAACTGTTCTGAGAGGGCGTTATTGATTTCCTCTCGAAAGCGCAATCTACGGGACGGAACCCACGATCATTATGTGAACGATCCGATGTGGATGGAATCGTTCGATCCGTTATTCCGATGGTCACTTTGATCCTCTATGCGTCCTATCAGCGGGTTCTCGACCCGATTGCCATCGACACCGTCCCGACGCTCGTCATCGCCGTGGGCGGTGTCTTGGAGGGCGATGCAATGAGTCTGAACGAACGGGGCGCGTTCTATCATCTGCTCGGTGATGCCGGCGCGTCCATCGCGGTTATCGTCTCCGTCGTCGTCGTTGAGATCACGGGCATCCGAGCAATCGATCCGATTACGGCCGTCCTGATCGCCGTACTCATCACGTGGAGTGCCGGGAAACTCCTGTGGGGAAGCGGTGCGATCTTCCTCCAGCGAACGCCGTTCGACGGTGACGAGATCAGGGCGACCCTCTCGCACGCCGAGGGGATCGATGGGGTCAACGACCTGCATGCCTGGCAGATCTGTAGCGAAATCACCATCGCCACCGCGCACGTCGAAGCGTCGGTCGAAACGATGGACGAGGCCGAGACGATGACCCATCGAGTACACGACGTGCTCGCGGAATACGGCGTCGACCACGCGACGGTCGAGCTGTGTCCCACCCCCGTGAGCGCCGGACCCATCTCACCGCCCACAGTCACTGACGCGGTCCGCACAAAACACCAAGTACACACCGGAGCCCCTCGATGAGCATCCGCTCGGGCCGAAACCCGAACGAACCGAGGATTGATTCGGACGGCCGTTATACCGTTTCCCGATCCATGCCGTTCGATGCTACGCGCGTTACAACGGTCACATTCGACTCCTACAGTACTCTCGTCGACGTTGACGCGGCGGAGAAGGCGCTCGCCGAGCGAGTCGAGAATCCCGAAGCGATCTCGAAACTCTGGCGATCCCGGTCGCTCGAATACACGTTCGTCAGCAACCATATCGACACCTATCAACCGTTTTACGAGATGAACCGGGATGCGCTCCGGTACGCGCTCGATGCACATGGAATCGATCTCCCGGAGGAAGAACGCGACGAGATCTTCTCGGTCTACCACGAACTGGACGTGTTCGACGACGTTCGTGGCAGCATCGAACGGCTCCGGGACGGTGGATACGACTGTTATGTCGTCTCGAACGGGGATCCCGAGATGCTCGATTCGATGGTCGAACACGCCGGCATCGGCGATCTTCTCGAAGACACCATCAGTGCCGACGAGATGGAGGTGTTCAAACCGGACGCCGAACTCTATAGACACGCCGCTGCTCGAACGGGAACGCCCATCGACGAAATCGTACACGTCACTGCCGGCTGGTTCGATGTTATGGGCGCACAGCACGCCGGGATGCAGGGTGTGTGGGTCAACCGCGAGGGCGCGCCACAGGAGCCGTTCGACGGGGATCCGGATCTCACCATCGAGAATCTCCACGACCTCGCCGATGAACTGAACCTTTGAAATTCGAGGGTTTCAGGTCGTGCTCCATGTCGGTCGATTACCCATTTTTACTGAAATATTCTTTAGAAGGAAATATCTACGGAAAGATGGCAAATAGTGTGTTAACTGTTATCAGTAATCCATATAGATGGTATCGATGATGATATGCTCGGAAAGTCAGGGATCGGACGTATCCGTTTGTTGGGCCGAATTTTCATCGATAGTTCGAAAATAAAGAATGTAATTGTCCAATTACAGAGTTATATACGTCATTAATAAGTAGAAATTCGAGTTCAAATAATAAATCAGAAAGATCATAACGGAATCCCGATTGGGCGATATTGGGAACGATGCGCTGTCGGAAATACAGGGATACACCGATAGGTGAACAGGTGTCGATTGGGGGGACGGTCGTATGAGTGTTGTTTCTTCATTCGGACACCTGCGTCGGTCGAGCACGGCCTGGATGGATCGTCACGGGGTGACCGTCCTTCGGTACTCGCTTGCGATCACCCTGTTTTGGTTCGGCCTGCTGAAGCCACTCAGCGTGAGTCCGGCGGAGCCAATCGTCAGACAAGCGATCTTCTTCCTGCCACACGACCTCTTTTTCCCGTTTTTGGGCTGGTGGGAGGCGGTGATCGGGGTCGGCATGCTGTTCGACCGCACCCTCCGGATCTCGGTGTTCATGCTGGTGTTTCAGATGCTCGGGACGATGATCCCGCTGGTCGTCACGCCCGGCCTCACGTTTACGATGGCACCGTTCGTGCTCTCCTCGATTGGCGTGTTCATCGTCAAAAACTGGGTGTTGCTCTCAGGCGGGTTGGTCGTTGCCCGCTCCGCTCAGGGAGCATCAGCATGAACACACGCCCCATCAGCCGGATGGACCAGCTCGCCGCCGACCTCATCAGGGACTACAGCCTACCGCTGATGCGATGGTCGCTCGTTGTCGTTCTCGTCTGGTCGGGGCTGCTCGCCATCGCGGGGATGAGACCCGAGGCGGCGCTGGTCGCGGACTCGATAGGCGTACCCGTCGATATCGGGGTCGTGATCCTCGGCGTCTGGGAGCTCGCCATCGGTCTCGGGCTTGCGACGGATCGAACCGTTTCCTTGGCGGTCCCCCTCATGGTCGGCTACGTCGCGGTGACGATGGTGCCGCTGTTGGTCACACCGGCCGTGACGTTCGTCGAGTTCCCGCTGACGTTCTCCTTCGAAGGGGCCTACATCCTCAAAAACTGGGCCTTGCTCGGTGCGACACTCACGATCGGCGGGCTACGGGGCTAACGTTTTTTTGGCGGGTCCCCGTAGAGAACGCATGAAGTTCGTTATCGTCGGTTATGGTCGTGTCGGAATGCGGACCGCACGGATCCTCCGTGAAGAGGGTCATAAGGTCACCATCGTCGACGACGACCACGAGAAGGTAACGCGGGCGCAGTCGGCGGGGTTCGAGACCGTCGAGGGCGACGGGAGCGACGAGGGCGTACTCGCGGCGCTCAATCTCGATGCCGTCGATGCGGTCGCCGGCCTCACGGGCGATCCAACGATCAACTTCGCTGCGTGTATGATCGGCAACCACCACGACTGTCGAACCGTCATGCGCATCGACGACGACTACCGCGAGGACATCTATCAGGAGTACGCCGATGATGTCGACGGGATCATCTACCCCGAACGACTCGGTGCTGCGGGCGCGAAAACCGCGCTCCTCGGTGGCGATTTCAACGTCGTTACCGACCTGACCGAGGAGCTTCAGCTCACGGCCGTCACCGTCCGCGAGGGCTCGCCGGCGGTCGGCCAGCGCGTCACCGAAATCGACCTGCCTTCGGGCGCGCGGATCTACGCCCACGGCGGGGACGGGGAGGCGATGACGATCCCGCTGCCCCGAACCACCGTCGAGGCGGGCGACCGCGTCGCAGTGATCGTCGAACAGGAGAGCGTCGATGGGGTCAGAGCCGCCCTCCTCGGGACGGAGGAAGCGAATGTCAGTGCATAACCGACGACCCCGAAACCGACACCGATGAGCGACCGGCCCGACCTCGCCCGGATCGTCGCCGATGCGGACGTGCTGGCCGCGGACCTGCTGGCCGGCGGGTCGGCTCGCGAGGCACTTGACCTGATCCGGGCGCATTCCTGGCTCGACCTCGTCGCCACGCCCCAACTGCTCGACGACGCCGGGACGGTGATCCGCGAACGAACCGACCCCGAACGGGCGGCCGACTGGCGGGCCGACATCGAGGAACTGGCCACCCTCGTCGAGCAGCCACCGGACGACCACCCCGCGCTTGCGGCTGCCTACCACGGAAACGCCGCCCATATCCTCTCGTTCGATGAATCCCTACAGAGTGCTCAAACGGGCGCGTCGATCCGCGAGCGGGTCGCCACGAGCGTCAAATCCCCCGAGGCGTTCGTCGCCGTTTTCGATCCCGAACGGCTGTATCCCGAGATCGTCGGTGGCGAGTACCCCGGTCCCGACGGCGACCCCTCCGAGTAGCGGGTCGAATCTGATGTGATTCATTCCTCCCGCTCGGCCAGCCAGTCGGCGAACTTCGCCAGCGCCCGCCCGCGATGGGAGACGGCGTTTTTCTCCTCGGTATCCATCTCCGCGAACGTCGTCCTCCGGTGTTCGAAGATCGGGTCGTAACCGAACCCGCCCTCGCCCCGCGGGGCGACGATCCGGCCTCGAACCGCGCCCTCGAAGGTCTCGACACCCACTCGCGGCTCATCGCCGTCTGCTTGTGGATACTGTCCGCTCGCACGGTCCGCGGAACTCCGTTCCGCGCTACTCGCATTCGAGGTGCTTCGCACCTCGCTATCGGCATAGGCGATCACCGCACGGAATCGCGCGCGTCGGTCGTCTTCGCGCTCCGTGAGGTGCCAAACGCGCTCGATCCCGAGTTTCCCCTCGACGTACGAGGAGTACGGCCCCGGAAACCCCTCGAAGGCGTCGATGAACAGGCCAGCATCATCAACGACGACCGGCTCCTCGCCGCCGAGCGTCTCGAAGGCGTCGCGGGCCCCGGTTGCGGCGATTTCGTCGAGGCTCTCGGATTGGATCTCGGGGTAGTCGTAATCGACCTGCTCGACCGTTTCGGGCAGATACTCGCTGGCTTCGCGGGCTTTGCCGGGGTTGCTCGTCACGAACCGAAGCATATCACAACGGGCGACCTACAGGAAAAAAGCGGCGTCGATCAGTCGTCGACGACGACCTCGACGGGTTCTTCCTCGCCCTCGTCTTCCTCGATCGTTTCTTGGCTACTCCCCTCCTGCCAGAGCAGGGCTGCGGCGACCAGGACGACGATCCATGATCGCCAGTTGGCGAGGTTCAGGGTGTAGCCGATGCCGAAGGGTTTCTCGACGAGCATCCCCTGTCCGGGCTGGAAATACGCCGACAGTAGCCGACTGAGGTTCGGTCGTTCGAAGTTGTACGGCACGCCGAACAGCGTTCCGGAGTCCTGTTTGTCAGCCATGGGCGGACAAACGGTGCCCTACCTTATAAAGCCACAGGGGAGTCACCGATACCGGCCTCGTCCTTCGATCTCGCGGAGCTGATCACACACTCCGGGATCGCCACGGTCGAGATATCCCGCCTCGAAGGCCTCGCGGCAGGTTTCGGGGTCGGTGGCCGTCCCCGCGAGGCTGCGCTCGAAGACGTGGAGGTCCATCGCGTGGTCCTCGACGTGGTCGGTGTGATACCCCAGTCCGAAATCGATGAGATAGGTTCGGTCGATTTGCTCGCGGGCGTCGTCCGACGGCCCATCGCGGCATCCGACCCGGACGTTCCGGGGCGTCAGGTCGCCGTGGACGAATCCCGCCTCGTGGATCGTTGCGAGATGGCGACCGACCGTCCGCATCCGTTCGGGGGTCAATGCCGCACGGAGATCCATCGCCCCGACTCGCTCGAAGACGATCCGGCCTTCGGGAGGATCGACATCGTAGACGATGGGCGTGGGGACGCCCTCGCGGCGCGCGAGGCTGGTCAGGCGCGCCTCCTTGGCGGTACGCCTGCGGCGCAGTCGGGCATCGAGGGCGGGATGGCGGTATCCCTTGGGCAGACGGCGTTTGGTCACCCGGTCGGCGTCGATCCGAACCCGCGCCTCCGCGCCGATCACCTCTTGCTGGGAGCCCTCGCTGGCGGGCCGGGAAGCCGACGTCTCGCCGCGCCAGCTCACCTCGACCTGATCGGGCCGGAAGTCGGGATCGACTCGCGACTCCTCGACCGGAAGGGTATCGCCCGCCTCGACCATCTTCGCCCCCAACACCGCGATCATGCCGGCGTTGTCCCGCAGGAATCGTGGCTCTGGCGCGTAAAATTCCGCGCCGCGGCCTTCACACATGGTTGCGAGCATCCCGCGCAGGCGGTCGTTCTGGCCAACCCCGCCTCCGAGGACCAGTTCGTCGCTCCCGGTCAGCGAGAGGGCGCGTTCGGCCACCTCGGTGAGCATCGCAAAGACGGTTTCCTGGAGCGAAAAGCAGACGTTTTCGACTGCTACCCCGTCATCGATGGCGGCCTGCGCCGCGCTGGTAATGCCCGCAAACGAGAAATCCATCCCCTTGACGACATATGGCAGTTCGACGTACTCGCCGCCCTCGGCAGCGGCCTCGACTTTCGGCCCGCCCGGGTGCGACCAGTCGAGATACCGGGCGAACTTGTCGATGGCGTTGCCCACGCCGGTATCCATCGTCTCCCCGAGCACCCGGTATCGACCGTTGTGGTACCCGAGGACGTGGGCGTTCGCGCCGCTTGCGTTCAGACACACCGGGTCCTCGAATCCGGAGCGATACCGCCCGATTTCGAGGTGGGCGATCATGTGGTTGACGCCCACGAGCGCCACGCCGAGGGTCTGGGCGAGCGCCCGCGCGGCGGTAGCGACGATCCGCAGACAGGGGCCGAGCCCCGGACCGCGGGAGAAGGCGACCGTGTCGATCTCGCCGGCGTCGATGTCGGCGAGGACTCGTTCGATCACCTGCGGGATCGCCTCGGACATGTGCTCGGCGGCCTCGCGGGGGTGAATGCCGCCGCTGTCGGGCTGGTAAGGGTCCGATTCGATCACTACCTCGTCGGTTTCGGAATCGAACATCGCCGCGCTTGCCGCCCACGCCGTCCCTTCGATCCCCAGAACGCGCATTCTCTTCCCTGCGCCGCAGTGCTACTGCCACTCGGTGTAGCTACAGCGCCCGCAGTGGAGGCGGTCGCCGTGATCGGCCAGAAACGCATCGCCACACCGGGGACACTGCTCGCGGTTCTGCTCGCCGTCTTCCTCGTAGAGTTCGTATCGGGTCATCAGGCTTCCTCCCCTTGCCCTTCCTCGGCAGCCTCGTCGGCGCTGATCTTGTTGCGTTCGAGCATGTGTTCGTGTTCGACGTCGCGGGCGAACTCGGGGGTGTCGTAGACTTTCGCGTAGCCGACCGCCGTTCGCATGCCGAACTTCGTGCCGATCTCCCGGATGACGACTTCCTCGGCGTCCTTGTTGAGCTGGGCCGCGAGGCTGTCTCGAACCGAGAGGCGCTCGGGCGTCGCCTCGTCGTGAGTGATCTCGAAGGTCACGTCGGTGCGGTGCAACATCGGGTTTTCCTCCTCGGAGACGATTTCGATGTCCATGGTATCCAGTTGGTTCGTACTTCCTCCTGAAGCGCCCAAAAGGATTTCGACACGCACGTTTTTACGGTTCGGGTGCGCTCGCTTCGCTCGCCCACCTCTCACCGCAAAAACCTGCACTAAAAAGACCGAGCGCGCGGAGCGCGCTCGGTCAGCAATCGTGGTTGTCATTGATCACTTGCGCTACGGCCCCGCGAGTTCATCAACGCCTTCGAGGCCCTCGTCGGTGATCCGGAACTGGGCGGTTTCGCCCGCGGGCTTCGAGCGGTGTTTTTCCAGCGTCGCCCGGCGGTTCCCGCCGCGGAATCGGTCGATTCTCAGTACCGTGCCGGTCCAGTGTTCGAGGGTGTTGCCCCCCAGCGGGCGCGTCCGATCCTCCTCGGGATCGGTAAAGACCTGATTGGTGATCACCACGGCGAGGTCGTGTTTGCGCGCGAGCGAGAGCAGGTGGGTGATCTGGCGGGCGACCGACCGCAGGGCGTCGCCCTCGCGTTCGTCCTCGGTGCGTCGGAGCCGGTAGAACCCGGTCGCGCTGTCAAGCACGACCAGCGCGACCTCGCCCGCGAGGTCTTCGATATCCCGGACGGCCTCCTCCTGTTCGTCGAAGTCGTGGGCCTCGGTGACGATGATCCGGCTCGATAGTTCCTCAATAGTGCCGTTCTGAGTGCGAAGGAGCTGCTCGAACCGGTCGACGGAGATCCCTTCGGTATCGACGTAGACGGCCCGCTCGCCTGCGGCGGCACACTCGACCGCACTGGATAGCGCGAGGTTGGTCTTGCCCGCGGCGGGCGGACCGTACACCTGGGTGACGGCACCGCGCTCGATACCGCCGCCGAGCAGTTCGTCGAGGGGGTTACAGCCGACCGGGATCGCTCCGTCGTTCACGACCCGACTTCGCCCGCGCGGGCCAAAAACGCCCCGATCCGGGGGCGGGCAAAGGTTTACCCGACCGCCCGCGAAGGCTCGGGCGTGATCGTCGTCGCCACCGGGAACTTCGAGGTGTATCACGGCGTCGTGAGCGAACTCCGCGAGCGCGGGGTTACGTTTACGACGGTCGAACCCGGCGACGACCTCCCCGAACGGACGCGCGTCGTCATCACTGGCCCCGATGACCTGCCGTTCGAAGGCATCGAGTCCGTGCGTGCCGATCCTGAACGACCCCGTCAGGCGGTCGAGGCCGCGCTGTCGATCCTGCGGAACGGGGAGGGCCGCACCATCGTCGGCGTCGATCCTGGCGACCGCCCGGGGATCGCGGTCCGTTCCGGTCCGGTGGTCGTTGCAGCCTTCCAAGTACCGCTCGCCGACGTGCCCGACGTCATCCGCGGGGAAGTTCGCGGCGGCGTCGATCCACTCGTTCGTATCGGTGACGGCGCACGCTTACAGGGCGCGACGATCATCAACGCCCTCGAAGACGTTCGCGTGGAACTCGTCGACGAGACCGGCACCACGCCCTCGCTCGGAACGGGTGCCAGCGGTATGGGCGACGTGCTCGCCGCAGTGAACATCGCACAACTGGAGGGCGAGGAAATCGAGGCCCGCGAGATCGAACCCACCGAGGGCGAGCTCACAGTCATTCAGCGGCGATCACGCGAACGCTCGCCCGAAAACCGCGAGATCGACGAGGGCTTGGCCCGCCGGGTGGCTCGGGGCGAACTCACCATCGGGGAGGCCCTCGACGAACACCGCGATTAGTCGCGCCAGGCGGTTTCCACACGTCGCATCACCTCCCGGATTGAACGGTTGGTTTCGGCGGCGACGGCGGCCGCGTCGTCGTACTCGGCGCTCACATCGTAGACCTCACCCGCATCGTCGCTCGCGATCTTCACCCCGATCTCGTAGCGTTTGCCCTCGATCTCGATTTCGACCGGGTCGGTCTCGCGGCGGGCGACCCAGCGATGCGTGCCGGGGGTCGCGCGCACGCCCAGGGTCCCGGTCTCCTCGGCGAGCCGCCGGGCGATACGCTTCCCGTCCTCGGGCCGGCAGATCACCTTCACCAGATGGCCGGGCCGGGATTTCTTCATCGTCGCCGGCAGGATCGTCACGTCGCGTGCGCCCGCCTCGGTCAGAGCCTCCTGTAATCCGCCGAGCACCTCCGGCGAGGCGTCGTCGAGGTTGGTTTCCAGCACCGTGATCCCCTCGCGGGCAAGTTCCCCCTCGGATTCGCCCGTGATCGCCCGGAGGACGTTCGGATGGTCGGAAAAGTCAGCGTCACCCGCGCCGTAGCCCGATCCCTCAACACGCAGTTCCGGCAGTGTCTCGACGCCGTCGGTGAGGTGGGCCAGAATCGCCGCGCCCGTCGGCGTCAGGAGTTCGGCCTCGATTGGCCCGCCCCGGATCGACCAATCGGCGCGCTCGGCGATCTCGGTCACGGCGGGCCCCGGCACGGGGTAGGTGCCGTGGCTCATCGAAACCTCGCCGCCGCCGGTCGAAACCGGGGTGGTCACCACGCGCTCGGGGTCGAGATCCGAAAGAAGCGCCGCCGCGCCGGCGATGTCGGCGATGGCGTCGTCGGCTCCGACCTCGTGGAAGTGGATGTCTTCGAGGTCCTCGCCGTGAACGCTCGCTTCGGCCTCTCCGAGGATCTCGAAGATCGCCGTCGCGTCGCGTTCGACGCCCGGATCGAGGCCCATCGACTCGACGATGTCGACGACCTCCCGATACGAGCGGTGCGGGCCAGCCCCCTCGGCGGGATAGTCGTGATCCCCGGCGTGTTCGCGGCCATCGAACAGTACATCGACGCTGGTGGCAGCGATCCCGTTTTTCACCGTCTCCTCGACTGCATACCGGACCCCGAGCGCGTCCTCGATGGGATCGAGGGCGCTTCGATCCGCGCTGGCGGCGAGCAGAGCGCCGAGCAGCATATCGCCGCTCGCGCCCATCCGGCCGTCGAAAGCGAGCGTTCGCATGTCCTATCGAGCGGTCGGTGCGGGCAAAAATCGCACGATCCACCCGACCAACAGTGTTTTGTACCCTATCGTGCGAACGAATAGCATGCGACGGAATCACGGCGGTAACAAAAGACCTATCGGCGCGAAACGCCGACCGTCAACCATCCCCGCAACCCCATCATGAACGAAGTACAACTCGAGGTGGCGAAAGCCTACCCCAACGACTCCGGACGGGGAATCGCCCGCCTCGACCCCGATACGCTGTTGCACCTGAAGTTGAGTCCCGGCGACATCATCGAGATCGAGGGCGGCAACACCACCGCCGCGAAGGTCTGGCGCGCCGACCGCCAGGACTGGAACACCGATACCGTCCGTATCGACGGGTTTACCCGACAGAACGCCGACGTCGGCATCGGCGAGCGAGTCACCATCCGCAAGGCCGACGCCACGAAGGCCGAGAAGCTGGTGCTCGCCCCACCCGAGGAAGCGAGCGTCCAGTTCGGCTCCGATGCGTCGGGCATGGTCAAACGCCAGATCCTCAAACGCCCCGTGGTCGAGCGCGACATTGTCCCCGTAATGTCCTCGACCAACCACCCCTTCATGCGCTCGCCCGGTCAGGCGATCCCGCTGATCGCGGTCGAGACCGAGCCCGAGGGCACTTGTCTCATCACCGAGGACACCGAGGTCGAACTCCGCGAAGAGCCCATCGCGGGCTACGAGAAGACCGGCTCGGGCATCACCTACGAGGACATCGGCGGGTTGGGCAACGAGATCCAACGTGTTCGGGAGATGGTCGAACTCCCGATGAAACACCCCCAGATCTTCCAGAAACTCGGGATCGA
>CAYOFZ010000005.1:0-24897 GCA_964403315.1 uncultured Halobacteriales archaeon
CGTCGTGCTCGACATGGTCTGTGAGCACTTCCCGAACCCCGTCGACGCCCAGCCGCGTCGTATCCCGCGCATCTGGCGGGGGGACGCCGACTCCGAACTCGCCGACACGATGCGCCTGGTCGACCCCGACGGCGAGGTCGTCCTGATGGTCACCGACATCGGCATCGACCCCCACGCCGGCGAGATCGCGGCGGGGCGTGTCTTCTCCGGCACCCTCGAGAAGGGCCAGGAACTCTACGTCTCCGGGACCGCCGGGCAAAACCGCATCCAGAGCGTCGGCATCTACATGGGCGGCGAACGCGAGGAGGTCGACCGCGTCCCCGCGGGCAACATCGCCGCCGTGACCGGCCTCCGTGACGCCATCGCGGGCTCGACGGTCTCAAGCGTCGAGATGACGCCGTTCGAGTCCATCGAGCACATCTCCGAGCCGGTCATCACGAAGGCCGTCGAGGCCAAGAACATGGACGACCTCCCGAAGCTCATCGAGACGCTCCGACAGGTCTCCAAGGAGGACCCGACGATCCAGATCGAGATCAACGAGGACACCGGCGAGCACCTCATCTCCGGGCAGGGCGAGCTCCACCTCGAGGTCATCACCCAGCGCATCGAGCGCAACCAGGGCATCCCGGTCAACACCGGCGAACCCATCGTCGTCTTCCGCGAGGCCATCCGCGAGCCGACCGACGTGATCGAGGGCATCTCGCCGAACCGCCACAACCGGTTCTACCTCGACGCCCGACCGCTCGACGAGGAGATCGTCGAGAAGATCAAGCTCGGCGACGTGTCGATGGACATGCCCGAACAGGAGCGCCGCGAGGCCCTCCAGGAGGCGGGCATGGACAAGGACACCTCCCAGAACGTCGAGACCATCCACGGGACGAACATCCTCGTCGACGATACTAAAGGGATTCAACACCTCAACGAGACGATGGAGCTGGTCGTCGAAGGGCTCGAAGAGGCGCTCGACGACGGCCCGCTCGCGGCCGAGCCCGTCCAAGGGACGCTGATCCGCCTGCAGGACGCTCGTCTGCACGAGGACACCATCCACCGCGGTCCCGCCCAGGTCATCCCCGCGGTGCGCCGGGCGGTCCACCGCGCGCTGATCCACGCCCGGATCTCGCTGCTCGAACCCATTCAGGACGTTCGCATCGACGTGCCCAGCGAACACATGGGCTCGGCGTCAGGCGAAATCCAGGGTCGCCGTGGCCGCGTCGACGACATGTACCAGGAGGGCGATCTGATGGTCATCGAAGGCATCGCGCCCGTCGAGGAGATGATCGGCTTTTCGAGTGACATACGGTCGGCCACGGAGGGGCGTGCGTCGTGGAACACCGAAAACGCCGGCTTCCGGATGCTGTCCGACAACCTCCAGCGCGACAAAATCATGGAGATCCGCGAGCGCAAGGGCATGAAGCTCGAACTGCCCGAAGGCGTCGACTACTTCTAACCGCGCACGTTTTTACGCGATAGGAGTCAGCAAAGCCGTTTTTGCATCTTGGAGCGGCGGAGCCGCTCCGGTGTTCGCTCGCGGCATACTCCTGTGGATTCACTCGTCTGAGTCGCCACCCTACCGCGAGATGGCCGATCCTTCCTCGGCGATGACTGCCTCGACCTCCTCGGGGGTGACGACCGCGATGTCGCCCGGGATCGTGCGCTTGAGCGCGGCGGTCGCCGCGCCGTATTCGAGCGCCTCCGCCACGTCGCCGTCCGCGATCCGCCGGGCGAGATAGCCGCCGACGAAGGCGTCACCGGTCCCGATGGGGTCGTGGGTCTCGGTCTCGAAGGTGGACTGCTCGGTGATCTCGTCGCCGTCGTATGCGAGCGCGCCCTCCTCGCCGAGGGTGAGCACCACCGTCTCGAACCCCCACTCCGAGGCGAGGTCGCGGGCGATCCTCTCGTTTTCGCCCTCGACCCCGAGGACGTTTCGCGCGTCGCGGGCGGCGGTGACGAGCACGTCGACGTGCTCGAACAGGTCGGTGAGCGTCTCGCGGGCCTCGGCAGGCGACCAGAGCTTGCTCCGATAGTTGAGGTCGAAGGCCGTTCTCGTCCCCGCGTCTCGGGCCGTCGAGAGCAGGGTTTCGGTCGTCTCGCGCAGCCGATCCGAGAGGGCGGGCGTGATCCCGGTCGTGTGGAACCACCCGCTTTCGCGGATCCGGTCGATAGGGAGTTCCTCTGCGCGCGCGGTCGTCACTGCCGCGTTCTCGCGGTCGTAGATCACGTTCGTGCCCCGTGGCTTGCCGGCGAATTCGAGGTAGTAGGTGCCCTGACGCCCCTCGTTGCTGTGGACCGGCTCGGTTTTGAGGCCGTAGCGTTCGAGTTCGCTCGTCACCCGCCAACCGAGCGGGCTGTCAGGGAGTTTCGAGGTCCAGACTGCATCGGCTCCGAGGCGGCTCGCGGCGACCGCGACGTTGCTTTCCGCGCCAGCGGCCCGCACTTCGAGGTCGGTCGCCGTTTCGAGGCGTTCGTTGCCCGGCGGCGAGAACCGAAGCATCGTCTCGCCGAAGGTCACGAGATCGGTCATACCGAGGGTTCGCGCGCCGCCCTAAAAGGTCCGCCTACTCGCGCCGTTCGGGGTGCCCCGGGTAATCGCGCTCGAAGCGCTCTGCGAGTTCCGCCTCGTCGATCCGAAGCAGTACGGGCCGACCATGCGGGCAGGCATACGGGTTTTCACAGGCGTCGAGCGCGTCGAGCAACGCGACGACCGACCCTTCCGTGAGCGAGGTGTTGCCGGTGATGGCGGGATAGCAGGCCAGATCCGCGAGCAACTCTTCGACGTTGGCCTCGACGGTTCCGGCGGGATCACCCCCGACGAATTCCGAGAGAGCGTCATGCAGGAGGTCGGGGGCGAGCGTCGCGTCGAAGGCCGCCGGAACGGTCCGTACCTGTACCTGATCCTCCTCGCGGGTCGCGGCGAAACCGAGTTCGGCGAGCGCCGCCTGATGGGCGTCGAACAGTTCGTCCTCGCGGGCGGTCAGGTCGAGTTCGACGGGCTCGACCAGCGTCTGCGTGGCCGGTTCGCCCGCGAACTCCGCGTTGAGGCGCTCATAATGGATCCGTTCGTCCGCGGCGTGCTGGTCAACGAGCACGAGCCCGTCCTCGGCCTCACAGACGACGTAGGTGTCCCCCAGTTGCCCGAGCACCTGCAGGTCGGGAAGCCGGTCGAACTCCTCGTCCGTGGGTTCGCCGAGCGTGCGCTGGTCGATTGGATCGTCGAACCGCCGACTGACGGCTTGCTCACCACTCGCGGAACACCCATCCGCCGTCGCAGTCGGCTTCGGCTCCGCCATCGGCTCACCCTCACGATCCGGCTCGTCGTCCACCGGTCGGTCCGACTCCGGCGCTCGTTCACGCCGGGTGTCGTCCGAGCCCGATCCCGATCCGGTGGATGGATCGCTCTCGGGTTCGGATCCCGGCACGATCTCCGCTTGGTCGGGTGATGAGCGCCCCCGGGGAGCCGAGGTTCGGGTCAAGCCGTGATCGAGCAGTGCTCGTTCGACGGTCGCCTCGATCCGGTCGGCGACCGCGCCTTCGTCGCCGAATCGGACCTCCGTCTTGCGGGGATGGACGTTGGCATCGACGTTCTCGGGTGGTATCGAGAGATCCAGCACAGCGAAGGGGTAGCGATCGGGCGCGAGCTGGGTGCCGTAGGCGTCGAGGACGGCGTTTCGAACCGTCGAAGAGCGGACATACCGGCCGTTGACGTAGGTCGAAACGTAGGAAGCGTCGCTTCTGGTCGTCTCGGGGTCGCTCACGTAACCCGCCAAATCGTCGAGCGGTCCCTCCTTCCCCTCCGCGAGGCCCTCAACGGGGACCATCGCGCGGGCGACCGCCCGACCGTAGACGGCGAGGATCGTCGCGCGGCGGTCGCCCTGGCCCGTCGTGGCGAACACCTCGCGGCCGTCGTGTTCGAGCGCGAACGCCACTCCCGGATTGGCCAGTGCGTACTGGGTGACAATCCTGTTGACGTGGTCGAACTCCGTCGGCTCGCGCTTGAGGTACTTCCGCCGAGCGGGCGTGTTGTAGAAGAGGTCCGTCACCTCGACTACCGTTCCCGATGGACAACCCACCGGTTCAACGCTCTCGATTTCGCCGCCGGCAACGGTGAGTTTCGTTCCCGCGCCTGATTCGGCGCGGGACTTGGTCGTGATCGCCACGCGGGAGACTGCGCCGATGGTGTGGAGCGCCTCGCCGCGAAACCCGAGTGTCCCGATTCCGCCAGCGAGATCCGAGGCGTCCCGGAGCTTGCTCGTCGTGTGCTGCTCGACCGCCTTGCGGACCTCGGGTTCGGTCATGCCGATCCCATCGTCGGCAACCCGGATCCGGTCGATCCCGCCGGCATCGACCTCGACGGTGATCTCCGAGGCATCGGCGTCGAGGCTGTTCTCGACGAGTTCCTTCACCACCGAGGCGGGGCGTTCGACCACCTCGCCGGCGGCGATCCGGTCGACGGTTTCGGCGTCGAGCTCGCGGATCTCGAGGCTCATTCGAGCCTCCCCTGCCACTCCTGGACCCGGCTCATCAACTCGACGGGCGAGACATCCGCGAGCTCCAGACCCGATAGTTCCTCCAGTACGGCTTCGGTGCCCTCATCCAAGTCGTTCGCGTTCCCGGTCGCGGGCTCGGTGGCGTCGCCGCCGTCCGCCGAAGCGGCCCGGAGCCGGCCCGATCCCACGTCGAAGACCACCTGCTGGGTCGTTGCGGAGCCGCCTTTCGCCTCGATGGCATTGTCCTCGCGCAGGCGAGCGAGCACGTCGCCGGCGCGCGAGACGACCGGTTCGGGCACGCCCGCCAGCTCCGCGACGTGAACGCCGTGGCTCCGGTCGGCGGGTCCCTCCCGGACGGTCCTGAGAAAGGTTATCTCCCCGTCTCGTTCGTCCGCAGCCACGTGGACGTTCTCGACCCGGTCGAGGTGGTCGGCCAGCGCCGTGAGTTCGTGGTAGTGGGTGGCAAACAGCGTCTTCGCGCGCACCTCGTTGTGGAGGTACTCGGTCGCCGCCCACGCAATCGAGATGCCGTCGTAGGTCGCCGTCCCGCGGCCCACCTCGTCTAAGATCACCAGCGAGTCCTCGGTCGCGGAATGGAGAATGTTGCTCAACTCCCCCATCTCGACCATGAACGTCGAGCGCCCCTGTGCGAGTTCGTCGAGCGCGCCCACCCGGGTGTAGATACCGTCAACGAGCCCGATCCGGGCGCGCTCGGCGGGTACGAAGCTCCCGATCTGGGCGAGCAAAACGATCAGCGCGACCTGGCGCATGTAGGTCGATTTCCCGGACATGTTCGGCCCGGTGACGATCAGAAAGCCCCGGTCGTCATTCAGAGTGGTGTCGTTGGGGACGAACTGGGTGGTCTGCTCGACGACCGGGTGGCGACCGCCCTCGATGTCGAGCGCGTCCGACTCTTCGAGTGTGGGCCGGCTCCAGCGGTTCTCGACGGCGTGGGTGGCGAGACTTGCCAAGGTATCGATCTCGGCGACCGCGCGGCCGACGTCCTGCAACAGGGGGGCGTGGTCGGCGACCCGATCCCGGAGGTCGCAAAACAGGTCGTATTCCAGCTCGCTCCGGCGTTCTTCGAGACGGAGGATCTCGCGTTCGCGCTCCTCGAGGGCGTCGGTCGTGAACCGCACCGAGTTCTTCAGCGTCTTGACCTGCCGGTAGCCCTCGGGAACCGCGTCGGCCTCGCTCTTTCCGATCTGGATGTAATACCCATCAGTAGTGTTGCGGTCGACCTGCAGGTGGGTGATACCGTGTTCGTTCTTTTCCCGCTCGGCGAGCGTGTCGATCCACTCCAAGGCTTCCTCGTGACGCTCGATGAGGTCATCGAGTTCGTCATCGTAGCCACGTCGAATCAACCCGCCTTCGCGCAGGGTCTTGGGTGGGTCGTCGGCCAGCGCCTCATCGAGTTCCGCGCACAGGTCGGTGGCCACGTCGCGGTCGGGCCGGTCGATCACGTCCGCGAGCGGGGACTGTGCGAGGCGTTCGGTGCCCTCGATGTGGTCGGCGAGTTCCGGGAGGAAATCGAGGGTGTCACGCACGCCCAGTAGCGCGCGGGCGTCGGCACTGCCGTGTGTCGCGCGACTCGCCAGCCGCCCGAGGTCGTAGGCCCCATCGAGGACCTGTATGAGGTCCTCGCGGGCGAGCGGGCTCTCACCGAGCGCGGCGACCGCGGCCTGCCGGCGGCAGAGTTCGCCCAGCGACCGACGGGGCCGCTTGATCCACTCCTTCAGTAGCCGTCCGCCGGCGCTCGTGGCAGTGTGGTCGATGGTGGCGAACAACGAGTCGCCGTGGCCGGTCATCGTCCCGACCAGTTCGAGGGTGCGCTGGGTGGTGGCGTCGCAGGCGACGTAGTCGTCGGCGCGATACGACTGCAGGCGCGTCATCGACGGGAGTACTCCCAGACCGGTCTCCTCGACGTAGGAAAGCACCGCCCCCGCCGCCCGGATCTCGGCGGCCTCGCGTTCGAGACCCAGACTCAACAGCGTCTCCTCGCCGAACTGCTCGCGGGTACGGTGGGTCGCCGAACCGGGCGCGAAGGCGTTCGCGTCGTGCAGCGTCACGGAGGCGTCCGTGCGCTCGCCCAGACGGTCGAGGAAGGCGTCGTCCTCGTGCACCTCGGGGCCGGGCAGGACCTCGACGGGGTCGTAGCGGTAACACTCGGTTGCCGCCCGTTCGTCGGCGTTCTCGCCCTCGATGCGGGTAACGAGAAACCGCCCGGTCGTGACCTCCGCAAACGCCAGCCCGTAGCAGTCGTCGGCGCGGACGACGCTTGCGAGGTACTGGGCGTCGGCGTCGGACGTTTCGAGCAGGGTGCCTGGCGTAACCACGCGGGTAATCTCGCGGGCGTGGCCGTTTTCGGTTTCATGCTGGTCGGCAACCGCCACCCGGTAACCCCGCTCGACCAGCGCCTTCAGGTGAGGCGTGAGGTCGCCGACCGGCACCCCCGCCATCGGGTACGACGACCCGTGCGAGGACTTCTGGGACACCCGCAGGTCGAGTTCCTCGGCGACCGTCTCGGCGTCGTCGGCGAAGAATTCGTAGAAATCCCCACACTGCATCGCCAACAGGTCGGCGTCGGTTCCCTCCTTGAGCGAGAGGAACTCCCCGACGATTCCGTCGGCTGTCATGAAACAAGGATCGGTCGTGGGAACCAAAAGGTCGTCGGGTTCATTCGGATTCGGCGTACAGGCGAACGAGCCCACACTCGGGACAGGCCCAAGCATTCACTGGGAGTGTCTCCTTGACGCCGAGCTTGCCGAGTACACCCCCGGCGGATTCGTCGGTTTGCAGTTGTACCCGCTCCCGGTTGACCGAACTGATCACCGCCCCTTCGTTCATGGTAACACCACAATCGGGGCACCGTCGCTCGTTCATACCGGGGCTCCGCCCCGTGGCCGGATCACCTTTCGGGTCGGTTCGTGACGGGGTATTACCGGACCTCGTCGAAGTACGATATCGCCTCTTCGTCGCTCACTTGGCCGAAGTTCCGGTAGTACTGCCCGACCGCACGGAAGTCTTCAGGGGTTTTGAGGGCGACGACCGCGTCGGCCTCTGTCTCGATGCGTTCAAGCGAATCCGGCGAAGCGACGGGCACCGCGAGGACGACGTTCGACGCGCCGGCCTCGCGGACTTGCCGGAGGCACGCGATGGCGGTCGCGCCGGTCGCCATGCCGTCATCGACGATCACGACTCGGTCGTCGTCCAAGTCCGGCAACCGCCCGTCATCGCGGTACCGTTCGGCCTTTTCCCGGGCGGCTTCCGCTTCGTTTTGGCGCTCGGTTTCGAGATGCTCCTCGGGAACGCCCAGCCGCTCGACGAGGTCGTCGTTGAGCCAGATGCTGCCGTCGCTTGCGGCCGCGCCGACCGCGAGTTCAGGGTTGTTCGGCGCGCCGATCTTCGACGCGACGACGACATCCAGTGGCGCTCCGAGCGCGTCGGCGACCGGCCGGGCGACCGGGAGCGCACCCCGGGGAATTCCGAGCACGATGTCGGCCTCGACGCCGCGCGCTTCGAGTTCCTCGGCGAGCCGTTCGCCGGCGTCGGTTCTGTCCTCGAACATCGGTTTCTAGACTACAGTAGATTCGAGGCGTACTTGTCACTTGGTATCTTGCGCCATTCTCGATCACGAACTGAGCCGATTCCAGAGCCACGCGCCGAGTCCGACGCCGATCATGACCCAGCTGGCCGGAACGAGTATCCCGCGCACAGTTTCCTCGGAAACGACGCCGGCGAACCCGAGCAAGATGAGCCCGAGTGCCGCAAGCAGTAGGACCACCACCAGTTGGTATTGACGGTCGTAGGCAAACGCCATACTGGAAAGCCGTGTGTGGCTGTCGAAAAACGTTCCGGTGGATCGACCGCCTACAGTTCGGATTCGACCGCGAGCGTCCGCTCGATCAGCGTTTCGGGATCACCGGCGACGAGTTTCATGATGGCCTCCTTGCCGACCTCGCCGCGGTCGATCACCGCCACCGGCGTCTCGCCGTCGTCGAAGGCCTGCCGGGCCCCCCAGTCCATCGTGCTGCCCTCCTCGCGTTTCACGTCCTCAGGCTCGGCGTCGCGGTCGAACTCTGCAACCGACTCCGAGAGGGTATCGAGCGCGCGTTCGATCTCCCCGTCGAACCGACAGTTCACCGCGAACCGGAGGTCGGGATCGAACTCGCGGGCGGCGAGCAAAAAGCGGGCGACGTGGCTCGACGCGCCGAATCGCACTCCCCGGTTAGGCTGGACGCCCGAGAGCGTGCGCGTGATCCGACCTTCGACGGCGGCGGTCTCGGCGACGGCCTCGGCGTAGGGGGTCGCCCCGACGACGTTCATCCCCACCTCGGGGACCAACTGGGAGACGTTCTCGGCGACGAAGCGTTCGACGACGCCCGCGACGGCCTCGGCAGTCGGGTCGCGCTCGGCGCGATTGCGCAGGCCGGCGAGGTGTTGGACCGTGCCCGGACCCTCGCCGACATCCAGCGGATACCGCACCGCGCGTTCCATGAATCCGAGCCCGCCCCCGACGGCGTACCGGAGGTCGTCGCCGTCAGCGAGCCGGGCGGCGACCGCCGAGGACAGCGAACACCCCGAGCCGTGGGTGGCCTCGGTGTCGATGCGGGGATGCTCGAACGTTTCGGTGCCGTCGGCGGTCACGAGGGTGTCGACGACCTCCTCAGTCGGCAGATGGCCGCCCTTGACGAGCGCCGCATCGGCACCCATCTCGACCAGTGTCTCGCCGGCCTCACGGGCTTCGGTTTCGTTTTCGGGTTCGATCCCCGTCAACACGGCCACCTCGTCGACGTTGGGCGTCACCAGCGCCGTCTCGGCGATCAGGTCCTCGTAGGCCCCCTCGGCTTCGGGGTCGAGCAGGCGATCCCCGCTCGCGGCGACCATCACCGGGTCGACGACGGCGGGGGCGTCGTGGTCGGCGACGTGCTCGGTGACGGTCTCGACCACATCGCTCGTGGCGAGCATCCCCGTCTTGATCGCGCCTACCTCGAAATCCGAGCACACGGCCTCGATCTGGGCGTCGATCTCCTCGACGGGCAACACGTGGGTGGATTCGACCCCGCGGGTGTGCTGGGCGGTGACGCTCGTGATCGCGCTGGTCCCGAAGACGCCGTGGGCCTCCATGGTCTTGAGGTCGGCCTGGATCCCCGCGCCGCCGCCGGAATCGCTGCCGGCAATCGAAAGCGCCACCGGCGGGGACTGGGGGGCGGGCTGGCGGGTCATTCCTCACCCTCCAGTTGGGCCATGCCGTGTTCGACCGCCGCCCAGAAGGGGTCGCGCTCGGGACGTTCGACGGGTTCGCCGTCGAAGTAGACGCCCTCGCCGTCGTCCGCCTCGCCGATAATCGCGGCGGGGATCCCCTCCTCGTTGAGGGCTTCGAGTACATCCTCCGCGCCCGACTCCTCGACCGTCAACAACAGCGTGCCCTCGCTGATCGAGATCCAGGGATCGATATCGAAGGCCGCACAGGTCGCCTCGACGCCCGTGCGGACCGGGATCGCCTCGCGTTCGACATCGATCCGCACGCCGCCCGCGTTGGCGATCTCGTGGAGGCCGCCGTAGATCCCGCCCTCAGTGGCGTCGTGCATCGCAGTGACCGGACCTGCGGCCGCGGCGGTCAGGGCGTCCTTGACCGGGCTCATGTCGTAAAACCGGTCCTTGGCGGCGTCGAGAGTGTCTTCCGGGAGATCGAGGATCTCCTCGAACTGGATCGAGAGCAGGCCCGTCGCTTCAATGGCGGGCCCCTTCGTAACGATGACCTTGTCGTCGGCCCGGGCTCCGTCGGGTCGGACGAGATCCCCGGGATCGCCCACCGCGAGGGCGGTGCCGCCGCCGACCATCGGGTAGGTACACCCCGCGTACCGACCCGTGTGGCCGGTGACGATGTTGACGCCGAGATCGCGTGCCTCGGCGTCGATGATCTCCCAGACGGCCGCGAACTCCCCGTCTTCGATCTCAGGTGGTAGATTGAGGTCTATCGAGAGGTGCGTCGGCGATAGGCCGCTGATGGCGACGTCGCTCATCAGGACGTGGAAGGCGAACCACGCCGCTCGGTCGAACCCGAGCGATGGCATGATGAATACGGGATCGGTCGCCACCGTGAGAACGTGCTCGCCGATGTCGATAACCCCGAAATCGACGCCGTGCTGGGGACCCAGCCGGACGTCCTCGCGCTCCGCGCCGAGGTTCGGGAAGATGTACTCATCGAAAAACGCCCGATCTACCTTGCCGAGGTCGCTCATTGGCGAAGCGATGATCCTGTAATACTTAGCGGTGGTGGTCATGGCCTGCGATGGGGCAACCCATTTCCGTCGGCCACGAGAACTCCCGATATGACCGAATCCTCGACGCTGGTCGTTCTGATCGGGATCGTCGGTATGCTTGTCGGTCTGATTCCGATTCCGGGGACTGGGCTCGTGTACGGACTCCTGCTGGTGACCGCCGGCGTCGTCCTCCGGTGGCTGGGGCACTGATCCGGGTCGAACGGGTTAAGTGTTCGTGGAGCGGACGCGACTGCAATGGGTGGACGAACGCACAAACGGCCCTGGCTCGCGGCGGTTCTCGCCATCGCACTACCGGGGCTCGGACACGCCTATCTGCGCTCGTGGCTCCGGTCGCTTTTGTGGTTCTGGATGGGCGTGCTCTCGACGGTGTTGTTCGTCCCCGAGGATCTGATCGCCGGGGTCGATTCGATCTCGGGTGCGATGTCGCTGTCGGCGAACCTGCCCACCGAGGCGGTCGTCGCGCTGGGGATGGTGACCGCGTTCAACGCCATCGACGCCTACTGGCAGGCCAGCATGACCGACGGGACCGCCGAGGGAGAGGGAACGCGCTGTCCCAACTGTGGACGCCAACTCGACGACGCCCTCGATCTGGAGTTCTGTCACTGGTGTACCGAACCGCTCGAAGACGCTACTTCTCGATGACCCGTTCCTCGACGGCCTCGCCGAAGTGTCGAGCGACCGCCTCGTGGTACAGCCGGAGTTCGTCGCCGACCTGGAGGTCGGTCACCGCCGTGCGCCCTTCGCGGGTGTGGACCTTGATGGTTTCGGCGTTCTGTAACAGCGTCTCGACGCGATCCCCGTTGTCGGTTTCGGCCTCGACCCGGAACATCGGCCGGCGTTCGATCTTTACCCGGCCCACGATGGCCTCGCGAGTGTTGCCCTCGGTGTCGATGATCTGGACCGCGTCGCCGCTTTTCAGTTCGGAGAGGTATTTCGTACCGCCGTCGGGCGTGCGGACGTAGGCATGCACCGCCCCCGCGTTCACCCGGAAGGGCCGCGAGGCGACGTACGGCGACTCGGCGGTTTCGGCGTGGACGAAAAACAGCCCCCGGCTCATCGAGCCAACCAACATTCCCTCGTCGTGGTCCATCAGACTGCCCGTATCGATACATACCCGGTCCGCGCTCCCCGTTTGCTCGATGGCGGTGATCTCGGCCCATTCCAGTTCGAGGGTTTCGCGGTCGGCCTCGTCGCGCACCGCGACGGTCTCGCGGATCTCGTCGGGGTTGTCGGAGTCGAACAGGACTGCATCCGCACCGAGTTCGAGCGTCTCGAAGGCGGTGCGGGCCTCCTCGGCCGACTGCACCCCCGCGATCAGATCGGTCTCCTCGCCGCTGCGCGCGATGAGGTTTTCGAGGGGAATGATCGTCCAGTCCTCGCCGACGACGACGGTGTAGTCGGCTTCCTGGGCCGCTTCCTCGGCGAACGCCTCGTAGTACTCGTCGAAGATCCGGACGTACGCGCCCTGAAGGACCTCCTCGTCGCGGCGCAGCGCGGAGAGGTCCGCCGATCCCGAGAAGTCCTCCGGGAGATCAACGGTGCCGTCGCCCTCGCCGTGCTTGCCGACGACGACCGCGTCGGCAGCGGGTTCGTCGGTCCCCTCGGCGTCCATGACGTGAACACTTCCGTCCGAGCGAAAGGCCGCGACGTTTACGCTTCCGAGTTCTCGGACTCGCTCGACGTCGCCTTCGTCGACGAGCACCCAGTCGACACCGGCCTCCAGTCCCGCCGTTATCCGTCGCTTGCGCGCCTCCCAGTCGCCGACCGCGTCGTCGGCTTTGAGCCACACTGATCGTGTCATGTCCCGGAAATCGAGGGGACCGGGCTTGAAGTTGGCGACCTGCCCTTCCCCGGGCGTTGCGGTCGCCGAACGGGCGACCGCGCATCCCGGCCACCACCCTTGCTATTGCGTCTCGCTCACCCCGTTTGGTTATCGGGCTTGACGGTGCCGCGTTCGATGACCTCCGAGCCCTCGGCGTGTTCTCTCGCGCGTTCGACGTAGCGGTCGGCGGCGGTCCAGACCGAGTCCTCGACTTCCTTCACCACCTCGGCGGGCGTGCCCGCGACCAGCGTCGAGTCGGGCACCTCGGTTCCCTCCGTAACGACACTGTTGGCCGCGACGAGCGCCTCCTCACCAACCGTCGCGTCATCGAGGACGATCGCACCCATCCCG
Organism: uncultured Halobacteriales archaeon; assembly: GCA_964403315.1. GTDB lineage: Archaea > Halobacteriota > Halobacteria > Halobacteriales > Halalkalicoccaceae > CAYOFZ01. Next base: position 12,945 of record CAYOFZ010000005.1, read on the forward strand.
ACCATGCTTCGCTCGCCCGTCGTCGCGGCGTGGACGATGGCGTTGTGGCCGATGGTGGTGAAGGGGCCGATCCCGCTTCCCTCGTGAAGGGTGGCGTTGTCCTGGACGTTCGCGCCCTCGCGCAGAGTGATCGAGCCGTGATCGCCTCGGAGGACCGCCCCCGGCCAGACGCTCGCGTCGGCTTCGATTCGCACGTCGCCGATGACGACCGCGCTCTCGTCTATGTAGGCGGAGTCGGCGATGTCCGGTACGGTTCCGTCGAAGGATCGGATCATGGGTCGTCCGAGCCGGGCCGGGCGGATAAACGTTCACGGCCGTGCGAATGAATGAGCGAATTCGTAGGCCCTAGCGAATCCTTCTGTAGTCGATAGAAAAGGATTGGTACGTAGTGTGCGAGTCTATCAGTAGTGTCGGCGTCGGGCCAGCGGATCATTCGCTCAGTATGCATCCACCGATTGTTGACCCTGATCTCCAGAAAGCATATTATTATTCAAACAGTCAGTAAAAATATATGTCTCAATCTACCGTAGCTTCGGTGGATTCCCCTTCCGGACAACGTACGATTCTCGGCGTGTTAGTTCACTTGATCGGGCTGATTTTCGGATTCATCGGTGCCGGAGTGGTGTACCTCCTTGCGAACGACGAGTTCACGAAATCGAACGCACGGAACGCAGTGAACTGGCAAGTGTTCTGGTTCGGTGCGATCATTGTAATGCTGGTAGTGGCCTTCGGCCTCGGGTCCGTAGTCGGCGAGTTCGTGATTCTGGCCGCCCTGTTCTTCTTCGGACTAGTTTTCGCTGACTTCGCATTCTGCGTCTGGGCGACAGTCAAGGCCGTCAGCAGCGAAGCTTGGGAGTACCCGCTCGCACCCGACCTCTTTTGAGTGTGCTTTCAGCTGTCCGGTTGAGTGAGTCCTCCTGAATCACGGAGTCAATCTACTGAGCCACCCGCCGAACTCCCCAGCACCACACTGGTCGGGAATTGCTCAGTACGTGTTCTGTACTGAGCGGTATAAGTGAGTTTTCCGTATCTATCGAAGAAGGCCGAAATTATCAATTGAACTAGTTCGCTGGCATTCGGCATCGACCGCGCCTTCAGTCGTGACGGAACGCGCGCGTTCCGGTGAAGACCATCGCCATGTCGTGGGCGTTCGCGGCCTCGATCACGTCCTCGTCATTGACCGAGCCGCCTGGTTGAACGACGGCCTCGATGCCCGCCTCGCTCGCCTCTTCGATCCCGTCGGGAAACGGGAAGAAGGCATCCGAGGCCATTACGCCACCATCGCTGTCTTTCCCCTCGGCGTGTTCGTCGGCCTTCATCGCCGCCAGTCGAACTGCATCGACGCGGCTGACCTGTCCCATGCCGACGCCGACTGTCTCGGTGCCCTGCGCGAACAGGATTGCATTCGACTTGACGTGTTTGATCGTCCGCCACGCGAACAACAGCGACTCGACCTCCTCGTCGGTGGGTTCGCGCTCGGTGACGACCACCAGATCCTCACGAGTGGGTCGCTGGTCGTCGCGTTCCTGAACCAGCCGACCGCCCGCGAGGTCCTTTTCGGTCAGTCGGGGCTCGGATTCGCCGAACGAACCCGTATCCAGCACCCGGAAGTTGTCCTTTTCGCATAGGACCGAGAGCGCGTCGTCGGTGTAATCGGGCGCGACGACGACCTCCTTGAACGAGTCGGTGATCGCTTCCGCCGTTTCGGCGTCACACGTCCGGTTCAGCGCGACGATGCCCCCGAACGCGCTCATCGGATCGGTCGCAAGCGCGCGGTCGTAGGCCTCGCTCACGGAGTCGGCGGTCGCACACCCCGCCGGGTTGGTGTGTTTGATCACCGCTGCCGCCGGCTTGTCGAACTCCTTGACCAGCCCGAGCGCGGCGTCGGCGTCGTTGTAGTTGTTGTACGACAGCGCCTTCGTGCTCCCGTTCAACTGGTCGGCCCCGACGACGGTCGCCGCCTCCTCGGTTTTATCACTATAGAGCGCGGCGTCCTGATGGGGATTCTCGCCGTAACGAAGTTCCGTGGCGCGGTCCTCGGAGACGACCCGGCGGGCGGGGAACTCCCCGTTCTCGTCGCCCTCGATGTGGACTTCGCCGTCACATACGTCGACCCGGCCCTCCGCGACCCACCGCACCGCCCGGGGGTAGGCCCGGAATTCCGCATCGTGGAGCACGCGCTCTTTCAGGCTCGCCTCGTCGTCGTCCTCGTAAACCGGCACGGCCTCCTGGGTGATGATCGGGCCGCCGTCGACCTCCTCGGTGGCGACGTGGACCGTACACCCCGAGACCCGCACGCCGGCATCGAGTACTTGCTCGTGGGCGTCCGTGCCGGGAAACGCGGGCAGCAGAGAGGGATGGACGTTCAACACCAGCGGGATCGCGTCGAGGAACTCGTCGGTGAGCACGCGCTCGTACCCGTCGAGACAGACCAGATCGACCCCGTACGCCGAGAGCGCATCGACGATACGGCGCTCGTGGGCCTCCCGGTCCTCGCCGCCTTCGCGCTCGACGACCTCGGTGGCGATGCCACGGTCCTCGGCTTTTTCGAGTACGGGCGCGTCGGCGTGGTTCGAGACCACGACCCCGAGTCGTGCGCCCGCCGGCTCGTCGTCGGCGATGTGCATGAGGTTTCGGCCGCGATTGCTCGCCAGCCCCGCAACCAGTGTCATACTCACGAAGGGGATCGCAATTCCAAAAGTCGTTGCGATCCGTTCAACGGAAACACCCATGGTTGTGCACAAAACGCCCGAGATGTCACCAGCCGCTCGACGATTCTATGCACGGTAGTGATGGAATACCGGCACCGTTTTGCATCGGGCGTCGGTAGCGCGAATATGGACCACCGTTCGGATCCCCTCTTCGCCGTGTCGCCGCTGGACGGCCGGTACGCCGACCGGACCGTCCCGCTCGCGCCCTACGCGAGCGAGGCCGCGCTGATGCGCGCCCGGGTGCGCGTCGAGGTCGAGTACCTGATCGCCTTGGCGGAGTTGGACGCGACCCCGCTTTCGATCACCGCCGATCAGCGCACCCACCTCCGCGAGTTGTATAGGGAGTTCGATCCCGAGGACGCCCGCCTGATCAAACGCATCGAAACTGAGGGCTACGGCGAATACGAGGCGACCAACCACGACGTGAAGGCCGTCGAATACTTCCTCCGCGAGGGGCTTCCTGCCGATCTAGATGCAGCCCAGTGGATCCATTTCGGGCTCACAAGCGAGGACGCCAACAACCTCGCCCGCCGGTTGCTGCTCAAACCCGCCGTGAAGGAGGTGCTCGTCCCCGAACTCCGCGAGATCCGCGACGCGCTCGCGGAACTGGCACGCGAACACGGGGATGTGGCGATGCTGGCCCGAACCCACGGCCAGCCCGCCACCCCCACCACCTTCGGCAAGGAGATGGCCGTCTACGCCGCCCGGCTGGGTCGGGCGCTCGGCCGGATCGAGGACGCCACTACAGGGCTTTCGGGCAAGCTCGCCGGAGCCAGCGGTACTTATGCCGCCCACGCCGCCGCCTACCCTGAGGTTGACTGGCGGACCTTCTCGGAGTCGTTCGTGACCGATCTCGGCCTCGAACACGTCCCGCTGACGACCCAGATCAACCCCTGTGACGATTTGTCCACCCTGTTCGACGCCCTGCGGGGTGCGAACAGCGTTCTGTTGGATCTCGACCGCGACATGTGGCTGTATGTCTCGGATCGCTATCTCGGCCAGCGCGCGACCGAGGGCGAGACGGGCTCCTCGACGATGCCGCACAAGGTCAATCCCATTGACTTCGAGAACAGCGAGGGCAACCTCTCGAAGGCAAACGCCGACCTCGGATTTCTGGCGGACTACCTCACCACCTCGCGCCTCCAGCGGGACCTCTCGGATTCGACGGTCAAACGCACCATCGGGTCGGCGCTCGCCCACTGCCTCATCGGCTACGGGAAATGCGCGACCGGGCTGGGAAAGGTCACGCCCAATGAGGAGGTCATGCGCGAGGACCTCGAATCGAATCCCGAAGTGATCGGCGAGGCTGTTCAGACGATCCTCCGGAGGGAGGGTCACACCGACGCCTACGAACGGGTCAAGGAACTCACCCGGGATCGGCGCACGAGCCTGGAGGAGTTCCGGGAGCTGTTCGGGGAACTCGACGTGGACGAATCCACCCAGGAGGAACTCATGGACCTCACACCGGCGAGCTACACCGGGCTCGCGGACGAACTGGCGACCGAAATCGAGGACCACTAGCCCAGAAGAGGTTTATCCCCCGGCGGGTATCGAACCCGCATGAGCGCCGACGAATCACCCGCCGCATCGGATATGGACGGCTGCCCGAAATGTGGCCACGATGACGTGACGACCGACTCGATAGCGACCTCCGGTGGCGGTCTCACGAAGTTCCTCGACGTACAGAACCGAAACTTCACGGTCGTCAGCTGTACGAACTGTGGCTATTCCGAACTCTATCGTGACGTGGGATCGCGCAGCAGCGACTTCGTGGATTTCTTCCTCGGTGGCTAACCGCCTGACCCTTGATCTCGGGTCGGTTCAGTCCATTATCCGACCAGCGATTCCAACGTGCCTTCGAGGATCGCCGCCGCGCGCTCGACCGCCTCGACGCGGACGTACTCCCGATCCGCATGCGCGACCGCGCCCTCTTCGTCGGCCAGTACGCCGGGCCCGAACACCACTGTCGGCGCGTCAACGGCGAAATACGAGGCCTCGGTCGCGGCCCCGAACGGTCGGACCGCCCCGGCTCCCGCCTCGCGCAGTGCCTCAACGACTCGGGCATCGCCGGGCGTCTCGAAAGCTTCGAGGAACGGCGTTTCCCGGTCGGTAAACCGGAATTCGGCTTCGGCGTCGGGAGCGGCGAGACGGTCGTTCAACCTGTCCGCAAACCCCGCGGCAGTCTCGGGCGGGACGCTCCGGCGGTCGACGGTGATCCGACACTCGTCAGGTACCTGATTGGTCGCGGTCCCGCCATCGATCACCGTGGGGGTGAGCGTCGGCGCGCCGAGTTCGGGATGGGGGTCGGTGTCGGCGTCGAACCCTTCGAGCGCCGCCAGAACGCGCCCGGCACCCCTGATCGCGTTTTCGCCCTCGTGGGGTTCGGCGGCGTGGGCGTTCTCGCCGGCGACGGTGATCATCCCCTCGAAACGGCCCTTCGCGGCGGTACAAATGTCGAGGCCGGTGGGTTCGCCGACGATGTAACAATCGGCGTCGAGATCGAGCGCCGCCGCGCCCGTCGAGTGGGTTTCCTCGTCAGGCGTGACCGCAAGTGTCACCCGACCGGCGGGATCGACCGCGAGAAACGCCCCCAGCATGGCCGCGAGCGGTCCCTTCGCATCGCAGGCCCCTCGCCCGCGGATGGCGTTGTCGTCACGGGAGAAGGGCACGTGTGGCGGCACCGTGTCGATGTGGGTGTTGAGTACGAGGTGGGATGCTCCCGACCCGCGAGTGGCCAGCACGTTGCCCGCTCCGTCAACGGTCGGTCCGACGCCGTGGTCGGCGAGCGTCTCACACAGGAACTCGCGCATCTCCGAGGCGTCCTCGTGGGAGGGAATCGAAACCGCGTCTTCGAGGAAGGAGACGGGGTCGAACACCGAACTCACGGGATCGGCACCTCGCCTTCACCCTCGAAGGCGACAGGACCGGAGAGGGTCGCCGGTCCCTCTTCGGGCACGGTCACGAGGAGATCGCCGCCCGGTGGCGATACTCGCAGGCGCTCGGAATCGGCGAGCCCGAGCCGGCGTGCGACTGCCGCGATGGCGACCGCGCCGGTGCCACACGAGCGGGTCTCGCCCTCGACGCCGCGTTCGAAGGTGCGCTGGTCGAACCTTCCATTGCTACCTGCGGCGATGTTGACGTTCGCGCCCTCAGGAAAGACCCCGGCGTGGCGGATCGACGGTGCGACTACGTCGAGATCGACCCCGCTAACGTCATCGACGAAGCAGACGGCGTGGGGCACACCCGTATTCACCGCCGTCACTTCCCGGCCTTCGATTTCCCCGCGGATCAGCGGCTCCTCGCGGGCGAGGGGCACGTCCTCGGAGGAAAACGAGGGCACCCCCATTGCGACCGTGACCGTCTCGCCGAGGGTCGCGCGGCGCTTGCCGGCAGGTGTGTCGATGACGAACTCCGTTTCGTCGGAATTCACGCCGCTCGCGACCTCCGGCCGCTCGCGTGAATCGAGATGGCTTCGCCGTCTCGCGGCCCACCGCGCCGCACACCGCGCGCCGTTGCCACACATCGCCGCCGTTCCACCGTCGGGCTGGTAGAGACCCATCTCGACGTGGGGGGGATCACCCCCGTCGAACGAGAGGACGAGCACGCCGTCGGCACCCCGTCGGCCGCCGACCCCGACTCCCGTCTCACGGTCGCAATGAGTGATGGCGAACTCGCCCCAGTCCGCGACGGGGGCGTCGGCCCCGACGGCGATGAAGTCGTTGCCGGTGCCGTGGTATTTCTCGTAGGCTACAGCCATGGAACCTCCCGTTCGAGTCGCGTGAGGTCCGCGACCGTCTCCCGTCGGCGCGCGAGCGTGCTTCGCTCGCCGTCGATGGCGACCGTCGAGGGCCGGGGACGGGAGTTGTACTGGTTGGCCATCTCGTAGCCGTAGGCCCCGGCGTTGCCGATTGTCAGGAGATCGCCGCGCTCGGGGGCGGGCAGATCGTGGTCCCCGAAGGTATCGCCGCTCTCGCAGATCGGCCCCGCAACGGTCGCCTCAACGGACTCGCGGTCTGTGGCGTCGGGCGCGAGCGAGCGAATCTCGTGGTGGGCGTCGTACAGCGCCGGTCGCATGAGGGTACTCATCCCGGCATCGACGCCGACGACGCGCTCATCGCCGACGGGTTTGACGGTGTTCACCCGGGTCAGGAGGACGCCCGCGTCCGCGACGAGATACCGCCCGGGTTCGACCGCGAGGGTCGCCTCCACGTCACCCAGCGCCTCGCGGGTCGCCGACGCGACGCTATCGAGATCCAGCGCTTCCTCTTCGGGCCGGTACGGCACGCCGAAGCCCCCGCCCACGTCGACGAACTCCAGATTGACGTCCGTCCCGCGCGCGAGATCGCCCATCCGGGCGACGAGGTCGCGGTGGGAATCGAGGTCGTCGCCCGAGATGCCGCTGCCGGCGTGGGCGTGGATCCCCACTACGTCGAAACCCCGTTCGTCGGCGTTTTCGAGCGTCTCGGCGGTTCGCTCTATGGGGATGCCGAACTTCGCGTCCGCGCCCGTCGTCACCTTCTCGTGGTGGCCCGCGCCGACGCCCGGGTTCACTCGAAGACAGAGCCGACCCTCAAATCCGCGCTCGTCGAGGCGGTCGATGGTGTCCTCGGCTCCGGCAGTAACGGTCAACCCGGGATTTTCGCGGGCGACCCTAACGGCATACTCCAGATCCGCTGTTGGCGGGTTGACTGCGGTGTACTGCACCCGCGCGGGTGGACAACCCGCCGCGAGCGCCCGTTCGACTTCCCCAGCCGAGGCACACTCGACGTCCGCGCCCGCCTCGATGAGTGTTTTCAGGACCGACCGGGCCGTGTTGGCCTTCGCGGCGTAGCGCACGTCGGCGTCGGGAAAGGCCCCGACCATCCGGGCGTAGTTCTCCCGGATTCGGTCGAGATCGATGACGTATAGTGGCGTGCCGTGGGTGCTTACCAGCCCGCGCAGGCGGTCGGCGTCCCAGTCCGCGAGCCGCCGGACGGGCGGGTTCGCCGTCGCCGTGCTCATTCCCGCAGCGCCTCCTCCCGGCGGGTAGCGTCGAGGGTGTCCTCCTCGACGTGGGTCGCCACCACCGCGGGTTTGTACGCCCCGCCCTCGAAGAGGTCGTGCTCGCCGACCGACGACTCGACGTACCGAGTGAACGCCCGCCGGTCGGGCGGGAGTTCGCCGTAGACGATCTCTTCCTCGACGAGATCGTACACCGGAATTCGCGGGGTGAGCAGGGTGTTTTCGCCGACGACGGAGTTCTCGCCGACGACGAATCCCGAGGTGACCCGACAGCCCGCACCCAGCGAGACGCCCTCTTCGATCACGACCGGCGCGCTCTCGACGGGTTCGAGCACGCCCCCCACGAGGGTGTTCGCGCCGAGTTTCACGTCCGACCCGATCTGGGCACACGACCCCACCGTGTCACAGGAATCGACCAGCGTGCCGCTCCCGACGCGCGCCCCGATGTTGACGAAGGCGGGGCTCATCAGGATCGCGTCGCCCCCGACGTGTGCACCCCGGCGGATCACCGTCCCGTCGGGGGTGTTGCGGGTGCCCCGCTCGCCGAAGTTGTCGGTCCCGCGCAACGGGAGCACGTCGTGGTAGGTCACGTCGCCGTACTCGCGGGGGCGAGTCTCGCGCAGGCCGAAGTTCAACAGGATGCCGCGCTTGACCCAGGCATTTGCCTCCCAGTCGTCCCCCTGTTTTTCGGCGGCGCGGGCCTCGCCGGCTTCGAGGGCATCGAGGAAGGCGGCGAGGGTGTCGAGGTCATCGTTGGTCGCGCTTGCGGCATCGACCTCGTCGGCGTCGTAGCGCTCCCAGAGGTCGTCGATTTCGGATTCGAGCGTCATGGTGAGCTATCGGGGAGGGTATCGGAAAAGTCGTACCATCCCGGCGAGCGCCCCGCGAGCCACTCGGCGGCGTCGAGCGCGCCCGCCGCGAACACCCCGCGGCTCTCGGCACGGTGGGTGAACCGCAGTTCCTCGTGGTTGCCCGCGAGCAACACCTCGTGTTCGCCCGTAACGTCGCCCGCTCGCCGAGCGTGGACGCCGATCTCGCCCTCCTGGCGGGGCGACTCGCCCTCGCGGCCGTGGACGCGCGGTGAGTCGGAGTCCGCGCGGGTCTCCTCGATCACATCGAGCACGCTGTTGGCGGTGCCGCTGGGAGCGTCGCGTTTCCCGTTGTGGTGGGTTTCGGTTATTTCGATGTCGTAGCCCGGCAACGCCTCGACGGCCTCCCGGACCACGCCCAGCAACCCCTGGACCCCGCGGGCGAAGTTCGCACCCTTCAAGACGGGCACCTCGCTGCTCGCATCACGCAGGGCGGCGCGCTCGGCGTCGGAAAATCCCGTCGTGCCGACGACCGCGGGCACGCCCGCCGCCGCGCAGGCCTCGACGTACTCGACGCTCACCCCGGGGACGGTGAAATCCACGACCGCATCGAGGTCGCGCGAATCGAGCAACGCCTCGAACTCGCCCGCGGGTTCGATTTCCACGCCGTCGAACTCGCCGCGAGCACTGTGACTGACCGCGAGAACGACCTCGTCGCCGCGCTCGCGGGCGGCGTCGATCACCTCCCGGCCCATCCGCCCGGTCGCGCCGGTGACGGCGATCCGGGTCATGCTTCGGCCTCGACGCCGGTCTCGTTTTCGGCCCGGTCCAGCTCCGCGAGGATCGCTTCGAGGTCGCCGCGATAGGCCTCGGAAAGTCGGGTCAGCGGCGAGCGCAGATGGGGATCGCCGCGGTCGTCGTCCCGGATCGCCAGCGCCTCCTTGACGGGAATGGGATTGGACTCGGCAAAGAGCGCGCGAAACAGCGGCCCGAGTTCGTGGTGCAGGTCGCGCGCGCGGCCGTAGTCGCCCGAGAGCGCCGCCCCGACCAGCGCGCTCACCCGCTCGGGTTCAACGTTGCCGGCGACGCTGATGGTGCCGGTACCGCCGACCGACAGGGTTGGCAGGGTAAGCGCGTCGTCGCCCGAGAGGACGGTGAATTCCACGTCGCGGGTGCGTTCGACGATCTCGCTGATCCGGCCGAGATCGCCGCTCGCGGCCTTGTAGCCGACAATGTTGTCGTGGTCAGCGAGCGAGACGGCGGTCTCGACGGTGATGTCCCGGCCGGTGCGACCGGGAACGTTGTAGACGATCTGGGGGAGGTCCACGGCGTCGGCAACTGCGCGGTAGTGTGCCTCCATCCCGTCGGGTTCGGGCTTGTTGTAGTACGGCGAGATCAGAAGCAGGCCGTCGGCACCCGCATCGGCGGAGCGTTCGGAGAGTTCGAGCGCTTCTTCGGTGTTGTTCGAACCGCTACCCGCGATCACGGGAACGTCCTCGGCGGCCTCGACGACCGCCTCGACGATCTCGACGTGTTCGTCGTGGGTGAGGGTCGCGCTCTCGCCCGTCGAGCCGACGGGAACGAGCCCGTCGACGCCGGCGGTTTCGAGCCGCCGGGCGTCGTCGCGGAGCTGGTCGAAATCGATGCTGCCGTCGTCGTGGAAGGGCGTCACCATCGCCGGGAAGACGCCGCTGAAACTGTCGTGTGTTGTCATTGATCGGTGTGGAATCGGTGAGCGTGCGATACCCGAAACGGACCGCCGACGGGGTCGCTACGCCCGCCGAGAGCCCTCATCGCACGCGTTTTTTCGGAAAAGTCACGGCCGGCACGCTGATCGAAGCGTCGGTCCCCGGGCGCGCCGGTCGGGTCATGGGCGAATCACTGCGGGCACGACACTTATCGCTTGTGTTCGATTTAAATGCTGCCGGTCGAACCAACCCGTTTTAGGGACCGAACCCACACCTGTCCGTATGACCGCGATTCATCCGGGCCAGCGCGTCGCCGTGCTGGCCGACGCACAGAACCTCTATCACTCCGCCCAGAGCGTCTATTCACGGAACATCGACTATTCAGCACTGCTCGATGAAGCCGTCGGGAACCGCTCGCTCACCCGGGCAATCGCCTACGTGATCCGGGCCGACGCCCCCGAAGAGGAGAGTTTCTTCGAGGCCCTCGACGATATCGGCTTCGAGACGAAGATCAAGGACCTCAAAACGTTCGGCGACGGCTCGAAAAAGGCCGACTGGGACGTCGGGATGAGCCTCGATGCCGTCACGCTCGCGCCACATGTCGATACCATCGTGCTGTGTACGGGCGACGGCGATTTCTCCAGACTGTGTTCGCATCTGCGCCACCAGGGGGTGCGTATCGAGGTCATGGGATTCGGCCAATCGACCGCCGAGGAACTCACTGCGGCGGCCGACTCGGTCGTCGATCTCGCCGACCACGAGGAGACGTTTTTGCTTTAGACCGGCCGCCCTTCCTCGGAGGTGCCGATGAGCCACGACCCGGCGGCGAGGCCCGCCGTCGCTACGCCGGCGAGGGCGAGTGGAAGCGACAGCACGAGCCCGACGACGAATAACAGGATCGAACTCAGAACGATCAGGACGACACCCGCGACGGTTTTCTGCTGGGACGTATCCATTGTGGGTTGGTTCGTGCCCTCTCGTATATAGGTTTCACTGAACGCTCGGAAGGCCCCGGGCGAAGCGTTCTTCCCGCCGGATACGTAGTCATCGGCAATGTCCGAACCGGTTGAGAATACGGGGCGACTTCGTCGGATCGCCGACTACCAGTTCGGCAACGGGGCCGGCGAGGCGCTGTTTTCCCACGGGATCGTCGAGGTCAGGCGCAGCGCCTCGGGCCGGCCGCGGCAGGTGATTGGATCGGAGGGCCGGCTGGTTTCCTGTGGCACCGACGGCCGCTTCACGCTCGGGATCGCCGGGGGTCGCCGCCTCGCACGCGCGCTCGACCCGCCGCGGGGCCGCGTGACCGTGGGCGAGGAAAGCGAGCCGTTCGTCCGCGATGGCAAGAACGCCTTTGCGAAGTTCGTCCGCGGGGTCGATCCCGAGATCCGACCGGGCGACGAGGTGCTCGTGGTCGGCAACGGCGGCGACCTGCTGGGGGTCGGGCGGGCGGAACTGCCCGCGGGCGCGATGAGCGATTTCGGAACGGGCATGGCCGTGAAAGTGCGCGAAGGCGCGGACGAGTAGCGCCATCCTTTTGCCCGCGCGCGACCACTCGCCGGGTATGTTCGGAGGAGGCGGCGGTGGCGGACTCGACCCGCGCAAAATGCAACAGATGATGCAACAGATGGGCATCGAAACCGACGAGGTCGATGCCGAGGAGGTCGTCATCCGGACCGGCGACGACGAGGAGCTCGTCTTCGACGACGCCGAGGTCACCCGGATCGACGCCGGCGGCCAGCAGACC
>CAYOFZ010000005.1:24907-29491 GCA_964403315.1 uncultured Halobacteriales archaeon
ACCAGATCGTCGGCGACCCCGAAACCCGCGAAGCGAGCGCGGATGCGGGCACCGGCGAGAGCGAGCAGGAGTCCGCCGGCTCCACAGTAGAGACACAGGACGTCGAGATCGTCGCCATGCGCACCGGCGCGACCGAAGACGAGGCCCGCGAGGCCCTCGAAGCGGCCGACGGCGACCTCGCGGCGGCGGTCGAGCGCCTGGAGTGAGCGTCCTGCTCGTCCGCGAGGACCGCGAGTACCTCCGCGAACCGGGCGAGGAGCTCCAGACCGACCTGGGCGTGCTCGACATCCCCGAGGACGCCCGGCCGGGCGACGTTCTCGAAACGCATCTCGGCGAGGAGTTCCGGGTCCGCCGGCTGCGTGGCCCGGACCTGTTTCACCACTTCGAGCGCACCGGCGCGCCGATGGTGCCCCGTGACGTGGGCCTGATCGTCGGCGAAACCGGCGCGGCCGCCGGCGACCGGGTACTGGACGCCGGCACCGGAACCGGGGTTCTCGCCGCCTCCCTCGGTCGGCTGGGTGCGGACGTCGTGACCTACGAACGCGACCCCGAGTTCGCCGAGATCGCCCGTGAGAATATGGCGCTCGCGGAGGTCTCCGATCGCGTCGAGGTCAAGACGGGCGACGTTACCGACGATCTCGAGGTGCTCTCGGGATTCGACGTGCTCACCCTCGATACCGAGGACGCCCCCGCGGTCGTCGAGCGGGCCGACGATCTGCTGGTCGATGGCGGGTTTCTCGCGGTGTATTCGCCGTTCGTCGAGGCGACCCGTGAGGTCGTCGAAACGGCCCGCGAGCACCTCTCGGACGTACGCGCGTTTGAAACCATCCAGCGCGAACTCGACATCGATCAGCGGGGCACCCGTCCGAGCACGGCCCCGGTCGGTCACACGGGATATCTGACGGTCGCCAGAAACGGCTAATCCCCTGTGAACGACGTTTGTTCGTAAACTACGACCTCGCGGCACGCGCTATCGATCACTATTGGTCGTCCCTCGAACACGAATCGGATCACACCGCCCGCGCGAGCGCGACCGTCGTGGGTCGATCCGAACAGATCGTCGAGTGCCTCGGGATCGAGAACGTCGTTCAACGGGCCGATCTCGGTGGGTGAGCTGTCATCGACCGTTGCGACCGCCTCGATCACCGCCAGACCGACGTCGTCCTCGTAGGACCTGCGGTACGCCGGCTCACCTCGCGGTCGTACCGCCATCTCACTCACCTCCTATCACTCGCCCGGGGACCCTGGCCATGATATACATATATTTGATCAAAATCTGGGGGTAAATATCTTCTGTTCTGGTCTCAATATGATAAATAAATCGTAGTACCACGCCCCGAGCCGCTCGGCCCGAAGGTGGGTGTGATCCCTGGCCCGCTCGTCCGTTAGCGCGGCGTTGTCCGCATCACGCACCATGGTACATTTATTCCGGGGCCATCGTACTATCGGCCATGATCGACTGGGGCGGTGTCGTGCGGATCTACCGGGAATCCATCGCCGTGCTGGGAGTCAGTCTAGTCGCCGGCATCTTCTCCGGTACCGTGCTCGGTAGCGATGTGATGGTCGCCGGCTTCCAACGCTACCCCGGACTACTGTTACTGCTTCCGGCGTTTCTGGCCACCCGCGGCAACGTCTACGGTGCGCTCGGGGCCCGGATCGCGAGCGGGCTTCATCAGGGGCTGATCGACCCTGGGTTCGACCGCGACCGACGGCTGGTCAACGCCGTCATCGCCTCGTTCGTCAACGGCATCTCGATCTCGGTGTTCATCGGCGTGCTCTCGTGGGTGATCCTCCGGTTGCTCGGCCGTGAATCGGCCGCGTTGTCCGAACTCGTCGCCATCACGCTGATCTCGGGGACACTCACCGCCGTCGTGATGATTTTCGGGCTGCTCGGATTGATCTTTCTGGGCTACGAGCGCGGCATCGACCCCGATAACCTCGTCGGCCCCATCGTGACCACCTTCGGCGACGTGTTCGGCGTCGTCTTTCTCTACATCGCCATCGTCACCGTGGACGTGATACTGTGAGCGCCGACATCGTCCCCAGCGGCTCGGCCGATAGCTGGAGCGTCCGATCCATCGTTGCTACCATGATCCCGCTGTTGATCGCACTGTCGATCCTCGAAATGGGCTCGGGGTTCATCCTCGAAACCCTACAGGAGACCTATCTCGACAACCCCACCCTGTTGATCCTCGTTCCCGTGATGATCGGGATGGGGGGGAATTTGGGCTGTATCCTGAGTTCGCGGCTCACGACCAGGATTCACCTCGGAACGCTCTCCTTTCACCCGCGCGATGGGGTGCTGTGGACGAACATCATCGCGGTTCTGGCGCTCGCGGCGACAGTCTTCACCGCCCTCGCGTTCGGAGCCTACGCTATCGGGCGACTGGTCGCCGCGCCGATGGCGCTCGCGCAGTTGCTCGTGATCACCCTCACGAGCGGAATGGCACTCGCCGTACTGGCGATCGCTTTGAGCATCGCCGCGACCTACCTCTCCTATCGCTTCGGTCTCGATCCCGACGACACGACGATCCCCGTGGTGACGAACCTCTGTGACATCCTCGGGGTGGTGATCCTCTCGGGGGTGGCGATCGCGCTTCTCTAGGCCGCGGCGAGGTCCCGAAACGCCGCCGCGGAGGTGCGGGTACCTTTTGCGATCAGGACGTCCTCGGCTTGCAGGTCCGTATCGGCATCGGGCACGAGCGTCCAGCCCTCCCCGGGGCGACGGATCGCCAGCACGTTGATGCTCATGTCGGATTCGGGCACCCCTTCGACTAGCGAGGACCCCGCGAGTTCACTTCCGGGGTCGACGGCGACCCGGGTGATGATCTCGTCGCTTTCCTGAACCGCGAGTTCGACCACCGGGTGAACATCGATCTCCCGGAGGACGCCCGCGTCGAGTTCGAGGGCGGCGTCGCTGATCTCCTCGGTGCTGAACCCGATATGGAGCAGGCCCCGCAAGGCGACGGGATCGGGGGCGTCGGACGCGGCCTGTAAGGTCCAGGCCTCGAACCGCGAGCGAAGCGCGTCGACCTCGACTTCGAGGTTGCGCACCTCCTCGGCGAGGTCGGCGTTGTCGAACAGGATCGACCCGTAGGCGAGATCGACCGCGAGTTCGCTCAGGTTCTTCATCAACACGACCGAATCGAGCGCCCGATCCAGATCCTCGATGTCGGCCTCCCCGATCTCGGGCGGGACGTACGCCTCGCCGGTCAATCGCTCGTAGACCTCCTCGATCCCAACGTCGGGTCCCCGAAGCAGGGTCACATCGCCCGCCCGGAGGTCGGTCGCGGGGCCGGGGTTGAGGATCCAGTCGTCCTCGCGTCTGATGGCGATCACCCGGACGCCGGTTTCGGATTCGAGGTCGATATCGCCGAGCGCCCGCCCGGCGTAGGCCGACCCCTCGGCGACGGTCCCCCGGACGAGGGTTTCGACGGCCTCCGGCAGCGCGGTCCGCATCGCACGCGGGAGGCCGACCTCCTCGACGACGACCTTGGCGATGTCGCCCGCGGCGTCGGAGATCTTTTCTGCCCCGCCGACGATCCCGAGTACGGGTGCGAGCTGTTCGGCGTCGTCGGGACTGCGCGCAGCCATCAACAGGCTCATCCGGGCCCGAAGCTGGAGGACGTCCATCGACTCTTCGAGGCGGAGCACTTCCCCCGCGATCTCCTCGCTGTTCAGGAGAACCGCAGAGTACGACAGATCGATCAGCAACTCGGAGGTATCCTTCATCTCGACGAGCAGGTCCTTGACGCTGGCGGGCTCGTATTCGACCGAGTTCGGCGTCCGGTCGCCGCGAAAGGGGGCCATGACGAACGGTTGTGTAGCGTTCTCAAAAATCCTTCCGTAGCCTAGTGGTCGTCCTCGCGCCACTTGTGTTCACAGTCGGTACAGACGAAAAACCGGGTTTCCGACTCGTCGGCGGCCCGGATCTGTTGCATGTACCAGTACGCGCGGTCGTTGCCACACTCGGGACACTGGGCATCCGTCGTGGGGAGGCCGGTCGTTCCCCCGCTCGTCTCGATGACCTCGCTTTCTTCCTGGGTGGCGGTAGTAGTGTAATCCGAACTCTCGTCTTTGGGTTGCTCGTTGCCACAGCTGTTACACACCCAGACCTCGCCCTCGGCCATCATCATCGATCCGCATTCGTCGCAAAATTCCATATCCGATTTATTCGTGCCAGCCCATTAAGCACCCCTATTCGAAATCGGGATCGCGGTTCTCGACGAACGCCTCCATACCCTCCTGTTGATCGTCGGTACCGAACAGACCGCTCCAGAGCCGGCGTTCGTAGGACAGTCCCGCCGACTGGGTTCCCTCATGGACCTGATTGAGCGCGTCCTTCGCCGCCGCCATCGCAAACCGGGGTTTGTTTGCGAGTTCCCGAGCCATCTCGGCGACGATCCTATCGAGATCCTCCTGGGAAACGACTTCGCCCACGAGCCCGAGTTCGGCCGCCGATTCGGCACCGAGGCGCTGGCCGAAAAACACCATTCGCCGGGCCGCGGGGTCGCCGATCAGTCGGGAAAGCCGCTGGGTGCCGCCCCAGCCGGGGACGATCCCGAGGTCGATCTCGGTCTGGCC
>CAYOFZ010000006.1:0-5374 GCA_964403315.1 uncultured Halobacteriales archaeon
CGCGACGCTGTTGGTCGTACACGAGGCGTTCGAGACCACGTCCTCGCCGTCGTAGTCGTCCTCGTTGACACCGTAGACGATGGTCTTGACCGGTTCATCGCCTTTCGGCGGCGCTGAGATGATGGTTTTGTCCGCGCCGGCATCGAGGTGGTTTGCGGCCCCCTCGCGGGTCCGGAACAGTCCGGTCGCCTCGAAGGCGATGTCCACGTCCAGGTCGTCCCAGGGCAGTTCGGCGGGATCTTTCTCGCCGAACAGCGGCACCTCCGTGTCCCCGTAGACCAGCCGGCCATCGTCGAGTTCGAGGTCGTCGAGTCGGCCGTGGACGGTGTCGTATTTACCCAGATACCCGATATCCTCGTTATCCATGATGTCGTTGATGCCGGCCAGTTCCACGCCGGGTGTCTCGATCACGCTCCGGAACACGTTGCGCCCGATGCGGCCGAACCCGTTCAGCCCCACCCGCAGCGGATCGTCGCCGGATACTTTACTCATATATGAGTACTAGTCCGCCGCCAGTAAGTATCTTGCGTCGAAAAACCACGCTGGAAGTCGACCGAACGTCCGTCTGAACCCTATTTTCTCCATCCGAGTATATAAACGACAGGAATAGTGAAGCAAAGACACTTCCCTACTTGGATACGTCATTCCGTTCGTGGACGATCAGGGAATCGCGAGTTCGGTGATCGACACCTCGGCATCCGGGCGGTCGAGCACACTATCGATCAACGAGGTGTTCGACGTACTCGGTCACCAGTACCGGCGGTACGTGCTCTATTATCTGACGCGATGTGAATACGCGGTCGGCGTGGACGAACTCATCGAGCAGATACTGATTTGGGACGGGGAGACGAGCTCGGATCGCCGCCAGCAGATCTCGACCGCCCTCGACGGAATACACCTCCCGAAACTCGCTGACGCGGGGGCCATCGAGTACGATCCTCTCAGCCAACTGGCGACCCGGGCGGAGGGTACGGCGATACTCGATCCCTATCTGAAACTCACCGCCCACGATGACCGCGTGGAGGGCCAGCCCGGTTAACGTCGAACTCCGGTCTTGCTAACTCGAATCGCCGCCCTTGGCCCCGATTAATCGTCCCTTAGCTACCCGATAACTCACACCGATGAACGTCGGATCGATTCGCCACCCGTCCGAAAAACCAGTTACTCACCGGCGAGTAACTTTATTAATTTTTACCTCGTAAATATTATTCCCCCTGACGACCCACGACCACGTGTATGCTCCAGGTCGGAATCAATGGGTATGGCACCATCGGCAAGCGCGTCGCGGATGCGGTCGCCGCCCAGCCCGATATGGCGGTCCGTGGCGTGGCGAAAGCTAGTCCCGATTACGGTGCCGACGGGGCCGCCTACCGTGACTATCCGCTGTATGCCGCCCACGAGGATCGAACGAGTGTGTTTCGGGAGGCAGGCCTCGATCCCGCGGGTACTGTCGAGGATCTGATCGAGGCGAGCGATCTCGTCGTCGATGCGACCCCCGGCGGGGTCGGCGCGGAGAACCTGCCCAAATACCGGGCCGCGGATACGCCCGCGATCTTTCAGGGCAAGGAAAGCAACGACCTCGTCGATACGAGTTTCAACGCGCGCGCGAACTTCGAGGAGGCCCGCGACGCCGAGTACGTCCGGGTCGTCTCCTGTAATACGACGGGCCTCTCCCGGCTGATCGCCTCCCTCGATGAAGCCTACGGTGTCGAGAAAGCCCGGGCGACGCTGGTGCGCCGGGGCGGCGACCCCGAACAGAGCGACCGCGGACCGATAAACGACATCCTGCCCGATCCGGTCGAGTTGCCCTCCCATCACGGCCCCGACGTGAACACGATCTTCCCCGATCTCGACATCGACACGATGGGCCTGACGGTGCCGGCGACGCTGATGCACATGCACGCGCTCAACATCGAACTCGAAGAACCGCCGAGTGCCGCCGAGGTACGTGAGCTACTTGCGGGCGAATCGCGTATGTTCATCGTTGGTTCGGAGCTGGGGATCGACGGCACCGGCAAACTCCAGGAATACGCCCGCGACCGCAACCGTCCGCGCGGGGACCTCTGGGAGAACTGTATCTGGGGCGAGTCGATCAGCGTCGAGGGGACCGAACTCTACCTGTTTCAGGCCATCCACCAGGAGAGCGACGTGATCCCCGAGAACATCGACGCGATCCGCGCGATGACCGGGCTCGCCGACCGAGACGAGAGCATGGCAATGACCGACGAGACGCTGGGGATCGGCCTGTCCAGTCCGCGCGGGGAGTCGTCAGTGCCCTCGCCGACACCCTAGCCCGCAAAACCTTTGCCCGCGGGGGACCCTACTTCAGGTATGCGACGCGATGACCGCGACGACCCCTTCGACGATATTTTCAACGAACTCGAACGCATGATGAACGAAATGATGGGTGGTGGCGTTGAGGTCGGCGACACGGGGTTCGGTAGCGATACCCACGTCGATGTCTATGAAACTGAAGACACCGTCCGCGTGATCGCGGACCTGCCCGGGGTCGAGAAGGACCACATCAGCCTGACCTGCGACGGGAAGGCGTTGACGATCAGCGCCGAAAACGACCGGCGTGACTACGACGAGCGCATCGACCTCCCCGGTCGGGTCGACGAACACAGCGCAGAGGCGACCTACAACAACGGTATCCTCGAAGTCACCTTCGAGCGCGCCGACGACTCGGCGGCCATCGACCTCGACTGAGATCGAGAAGCGTAGCGTTATCCCCTGCCGTCCCGTATCATGGGTATGGACGATACCGATCAGCCGGCGTATCACGGCGTCCTGATCTACGACGGCGAATGTCCCTTTTGTTCTGCAGCCGCATCGGCACTCAGGCGGATCCGTGGCGTCGGCGCGATCCCGTGGTACGATGACCCCGCACAGAAGTTCCTGGACGCACAGTTCGAGGAGATCCCCTTCGCGCTCGTGTTCGTCGACAATGAGGAAGGGCGCGTCTACGCGGGTCGGACGGCCGCGAGCGAACTCTGTGATCGGGCCGGACTGCCGGTGCTCGTTCAGGACATCGTTGGGCAAAACTACGAGTCGATTGCCGACGCAATCGGCTCGGTCGCCGGTAGCGACCGCGATCCCGACCCCTATCACGACACTTACCCACTGGCACCTCAAGCGAACGAGCGATTCGAGGCGCTCGCGGAGGGGGCCAGCAGTATGCCACTCGTCGTTTCGGAGTGAGGATCTGCGAAGATCCTCTTGGAAATCCACCAACGAAATTCCTGGAGGGAAAACCGGGTATGGCGAATCGAAAAACAAATTTTAAGTGCACCAAAACCCACCGTCCAAACGCAATGAGCGAACAAGAGAAGCCACACGCAAGCGGCAGTGTCGATCCGGGCGATACGAGCGACCGTGTCGGCAAGCAGGTCATCCGAGAGCGCGGCGGCGATCCCGAGGAGATCCGGGAGACGCTGATTGACGCCATCGGCGCGGAGTTCTCGACGTACTACTACTACACGAACCTGCGAACCCACCTCGCGGGCAACGAGGACTACAAGGAGATCACCGAGGACGCCCGCCTCGAAGATCGCGCGCACTTCGAGCTGGTGATGCCCCGGGTCTACGAACTCGGCGGAATGATCCCCGAGGATATCGGCGACTTCATGGATCGGGCGGGCTGTCCGCATGCCGAACTTCCCGACGATCCCCAGCCCGAGAACATCCTCGAAGTCCTACTGGAGGCCGAGCGCTGTGCGATCCGCACCTGGAGCGAGGTCTGTGACATGACCCAGGGCTGTGATCCGCGCACCTACGACATGGCCCAGCGCATCCTCCAAGAAGAGATGGACCACGAAGCGTGGTTCATCGAGCTGCTCAGCATGGAGCGCGACGGCGAGGTCAACCCCGCCGGCCACTTCGTCCGTGGCGAACCTGGCGACGCGCCGCTGTCGACGAACAACCGCTTCAACGAGAGCGCGTAAGGCCACCGTTTCCGTTTTCCCGCTTTTTTCGTGCCGACCGCCGACCGTCAGTCGAGGCTTTCGATTGCCGTTCGTACCTGATCGAGTAGCTCCGGCGGTCGGCCCTCCGTATGCGCCGATACCGCTATGACCCGTTCCCAGCCCTCTGATCCATGGACGTACACCAGCAGTCCGCTCCGGGAAAACTTGAGTTTGCAGACCGGTTCCGTCCGCCCGGCGGGAACGGCGTCGAGCTCGGTACTGTAATCGGCCCGCGAGCGGCCGTACTCGAACTCGCCGGCCCGGTCTATCGTCGCGGCGATCTCCCGGGCGGTGGTTTCGAACCCTTTGGGCCAGTAGCCGGCCTGTTCGGAAATCAGCTCGCGGAGATCGGTCGTTTCGTTCGCTTCAGGGATCGGAATCCCGTGATCGGCGAGTAACCGACAGAACTCCTCGCCGTCGATGAGGTCGACGCCCGTGTCGGTGGCGACCGCTCGCGCGTCGTCGGTGAACTCGGTCGTCGTGACGACGACCCCTCGACTGCCAACGGTGGTGAATTCCTCCAGGGCGTTCGCACTGATCGTTCCCTCGGCGTACTGACGGGCGTGAACCAGCCTTCCGTCGGGAAGCCGAATGTCGATGCCCCGGTCGGGCGAGGGTGGGGCGGCTTCGAGGGTGGATTCTTCGATCCCCCAATGGGCGGCGACGAACCGCTGGAACAGCGGATAAAACGCCTCGTGATCGAGCGCCCGGAGTCGTGCCGGACAGTCCTTGGGGAGCGGTGTCACACCGACGCTGAGGCGGCGAGCGAAATAGACCTTATGCGTGTGCGCGGATCAGCTCGGCGAGTCGCCGGTCGAAGTCGGGTTCGTACTTCGTTGCGTCGTCGACCGTCGGTCGGGCGTTGGTTTCGGAGACGACGATCCGGTCGTCGGTGGCGAGCAGATCGACGCCCAGAAACGGGATGTCGAGTACGTCAGCCACGCTTTCGACCAGCGCACGCTGTTCGTCGGACAGGCGGGTACCAGTCGCGGTCGCGCCCCCGTGGACGTTGTGTTTCCAGCCCGTCCCGCCACGGCGCTCGACGGCCCCGACGTACTCGCCATCGACAACCATTGCGCGGTAGTCGCGGGCGTCAGGCAGGAACTCCTGGACGAGAAACGAGCGGTCGCCGGTCGCGGGGAACTCGTGGAGCAGTTCGAGGTAATCACAGATCCCGAGAAACGAATCGAGATCGGACGCGAGCGCGACCCCGACACCACGGGTCGTCGAGTTGGGTTTGACCACGACTGGAGGATCGAACTGCTCGAAGGTTTCGACGAGTTCCGCCCGCGAGACGGGATTCGAGACGAGGACGGTCTCGGGGACCGGCAGGTCCGCACTAGCGAGTCGCGCAAGCACCTCGGCCTTGTTGCGGGAGGTGAGGATCGCCTCGCGGTCGTTAACCCAGG
>CAYOFZ010000006.1:5384-28914 GCA_964403315.1 uncultured Halobacteriales archaeon
GGCAACGCCACCCTCCATCGGTCGGGATGGATAGACGAGGCCAACATCGAAATCCTCCTCGGGCGTGGAATCGAGGGAAATCGTCCGTTCGGCCGTTTCGAGGTGGCCGACCTCGATGCCGTGGTCGGGAAGCGAACGGTCGAGGCGGTCGTAGGTTTCCGCCTGCGTGGCAACCGCGAGTCGCAGCATACTACCGCTGGGCGGGTGGCTTGCAAAGGTTTCCCGATCTCAGTCGTACTCCGCCCGAAGTTCGTCGAAGCGATCCGAGAGCGCGGTCGAGACATCGGTGAGCGCGGCCGTCCCCCAAAGCGTGACGGCGATCGCCCCCACCGCGTCGAACAGCAGATCCCTGACGGTGTCGTCGATGCCGTGCTGGGCGAGGACGGCCTCGATGTCGAGCACGGCCGCACCCAGATCGATCCCGAATTCGAGGAGTTCCCAGACGACGCCCATCGCCAGTGAAAACAGGAGGATGCAGATGACGAGCATCCGCGGGGGGAGGTACACCTCGTCGGTGTGGAGGTCGATCGCGCGCACGACCGTGTAGCCGGCAGCCGCAACGACGCTCGCGGACAGCGCGTGGGTGAGGGCGTCCCAGCGGACGATCCCCTCGTACAGCCCGGCGGAGCCGAGGGCGTGTAAAAACACTGCCGCCGTGATCCAGAGCCCCAGCCCCGGCCCAATCGGTATCCGGTAGTCGCGGGCGAGGATCGCGGGAACGAACGTGAGCCCGAGCGCCACGCCCGCGTTCGCGACGACCGAGATGTCACGCGCCAGCACCCCGAATCCGAGCAGTACGGCGAGGATTACCTGCATCGCCCGGGACACGAGACGTTTATGTCGGTCCGAAACGTTAATCGGTGCGCGAAGCCGACGGGGCAGTCGCCGCGAGACCGGCGGCGGGGATCGGGGTCGCTCCGGCGGCGGTGCCGAGACCTCAGTTCGTGTTCGGAAGTACAGATCGAAGAGCACGCCCGCTCCGATGCCGGCCAGTACAGCATATCCGAACTCGATCATCACGGCATCGTTGATGGTATCCTGGGGTCGGCCGTCGAGTAGGAACGTCGTTGCCAGCACGATGTCGGAAACCCATCGCAGGACCGTCCATCCGCCGGCGACCGCGAGCGTCGAAATCACCACCAGCCCGATCGCAAAGGTATGGTTCATCCGCACCCTCGTAAAGTGATGGATCTCGACGGCGATCAGCAACGCCACGGCCGCGACCGAGAGGTAGGTAGCGAGTGGCCGACCGGCAAGCGTCTCCCAGAGCAGGGGTGCGCCCGCGAGAACCAGTAGCTCCCATGGCGGCATTACCAACGGATCGCGGAACACCAGCGCGGGGACGAGAACGATACAGACGACCGCCGAGACGAACACCATCCAGAGGATCGCCCCTTCGATTGCGCTTCTGACTGCGGTGGCTCCCATGCCGACCACTAGCACCCACGCCAGCGCGGCGTTCCGGCGGGTGTGTGCGAGCACCCCGCCGAGGTGAGTGGGCCGTTCCATCATCCCTGAATGTTCCACGGAGGTATATAGCCACCGTGGGATACGACAGGGCCATATAGTTCTGTCGCGTAGATAGGGTCACGATGATGGCGACGACCCACGCCCTCGTAGGGATGGCGCTGGCGCTCCCGGTGGCGTACGCGGCCCCCGAATTCGCACCGATCGCCCTGGTCTCGGGATTGATCGGCGGGCTCGTCCCGGATTTGGATCTCTCCGTCGAGCACCGCAGGACGCTTCACTTTCCCGTCTACTACTCGGTGGCGGCCACGCTCGCGGCCATCGTTGCCCTGTTCGTACCCACACAAACGACGGTTGGACTCGCGGTCCTCTCGCTCGCGGCGGCCGTCCACTCGATCATGGACGCCTTCGGCGGGGACCTGCAACTGCGTCCGTGGCTCGGGGCGGGTGACCGGGCGGTGTACGACCACTACCGCGGTCGGTGGATTGCCCCCCGGCGATGGGTGCGCTACGACGGCGCGCCCGAGGACCTGCTTTTGGCCGTGGCGGTCGCCGCGGTGCTATGGCCCGCCGTCGAGGATTCCATGCGGGCGTTGATCGCGGCACTCGTCGGGGTTTCGGCAGTCTACACAGCGATGAGAAAACGGCTCGTCCGGGTCAGAGAACGGATCGTGCCGTGGTTGCCCGATCTGGTCCGGACGTGGTGGATCAGACGGGACGAACGGGGCTGATCAGGAGATCAGCAGTTCCTCGCCGCGCTCGACACGCACCGTACACGGTGGCGAGATCTTGTTGTAGGCGCGCCGCAGCGCTTCCTTGGCGACGGGGGCGTCGTCGACCTCACACCGGACGGTGAAGATCCGCTCGCCGTTCGGAACCCGGGCGGCGGTGCCGACGACCTTGCCGAAGGCCTGGCGCATGCCGTCGGAGACACGGTCGGCCCCGGCCCCGGTTGCCTGTTTATTCTCCCGGAGGACGTGATGGGGGAACTTCCGCAGGAGGGCGGCGTAGTTGTTCTCGCCGAGTTCCTTGATCATGTGGCGGTTCATCGCCAGTCGGGAGGCTTCGAGCGCGCTGTTTCGGAGCTGGCACTCCTCGTCGACGGAGAGGCTGATCTGGACGGGCCAGTCCTCGGGGTCGCGGTCGCGGTCGCCCATGCGGTGCTGTGCGATCTGGGAACCGGGGATCCCGGTGATGTATTCGCGGCGGGTGTAGGGCGGCTTGGAAATCTCCCGGTACATCGAGGCGGGTTTGTCTGGCATAGATACTCTTGTCGGAATCCAGGATTACGCGCCACATAACCTCTTCGAAGCCCGGCGCGATCGGATCGTGGAATGGCTGCCATCGAGAGATAGGGTTTATCGGGATGTGAGGAAGTGGGACGGATGATCAAAGACGACAATTTTTTGCTCTTCCGCCCGAGGTCCATTGTATCTCATAGCCATCCCTCGGTTGCGTGGGTTACACCACGCAGATCATCGCGGTCATACTGTTCTGCTATCGCAAGGATGATCGACGCAATGGTGTACGCCGATAGTTGACCGTGGGGATCGAACAATACACCAGCGTGTTCGTCCGCCGGCATTCGCAGGAAATCGGTGTCTTTCGTGAGAACGAGATAGTCTATTCGTTCGCCCATGTTGCGATTTCGCGGTCATCTACACCCGGTTCGAACACGTCGACAACGTGAACTGCGATGTGGCCTTCCGATTCCAGATACTCGATCACCTGTCGCTCGACGTTTTCATCACAGAGAACTCACAGGCTCATCTATCGTGCCGTCGCGTGGCGATCCTCGTCCTCGGAGGTGAGCGCGGTTTCACGACTCTCCTCGATGATTTCCTCGCGTCGCTGGCGAACGGTTCGCATCTCGTCGGGATTGTCGTGGTAATAGGCCAGTCCATGATAGACATCTGCGACATCGAGGTCGTGACGGTCGGCGACCGTTCGTGGTTCCAGACCCCGTCCTTCGACACGGTCGTAGATGTAGAGAACGCTGATACGTCGGCCCCGAATTCGGGGTTCACCCCCCAATACGTCATCGATGACGATGCGTTCCATATCAACGGTTAGCTCGTGCGATAGAATAAAGATTGTCACCCCTCGAATCGACGACACCAGTCGTCCTCCCCCGACGCTGTGAGTTGACTCGGGACGGGAGACTTCTCGTCGGTCCGTCCGGAGCGAGCAGGCGACCTTGCGGCCCCATGATTCTACCGGGCGCACTCTATTTCGCTCCGATACTACCTTGATTCGTACTATAAATACACAAAACTTATTACAGGAACGTTTCTCCATTAGGATGCCCCTACCCAATGGCAGGGCGAATACCACCGTTTTGGTGGTCCGATGTCGGCCCTCCGCGGTGGGAAAGCGCTGTCGACCGATCAAACCACAAACAATGAACGACGAACCACATACACGACGAGAACAGGGACGGGCGGTAGTCCTTACCGCCCTGATGGTCCTCTCCGTGTTCGCCATGTCCGTCTCCTTTGCGGGAGCGGCGGCGGCGAGTGCGGAGAACGTCAGTCTTTCCACAGAATCTGTTGCTGTTGACGACGATTCCGCAGTGACTGACATCGAAGTACAGGCGGATGGAGAATACACGAACTATGCGTACGCCATCGTAAACGATTCCAATGATGTCGTTGCGAGCAACGATGCTACCTTAGAAACTGCTAATAACTCGACCACCTTCGAAGATGTTGATGTTAGCGGTCTAGAGGCAGGCAACTACACGGTCTATGTCGAGGCTAACGATAACGCTAGTGCGCTTACTGAAGGCGATAGTGTTGGTGACTTCGGTGAAGCCAATGCTTCGCTGACGGTAGACGATACTACTGATGATGGTGCCGATGATGAACCCACCGGTGATGAGGTTGAGGATGGTGACTCCGTGTCGCAGAGCGAACTTGGAGGCAGCCTCTTTTGGGCCGGACAGGAAGTGGTCGTGACTAACCTCACCGAAAACGAAAATGTCCAACTCCGAGCTGTTGAGGGTGATGGCTCTACCGATCTCGTTGAGGAACTCAGCACGAACGAGGACGGCGAGGTCACCATCGATACCGAAGGTCTCGATGGAATGTATGTCCTCAGCGGTGCTGGTGCTGACGCCGATAATGAATTCGAGGTCGCTGAGCAATCGCTCGATGCGTCCTTCGAGGACGACTCCGTGAGCACCAACGGTGAGACAAGCCTCAACCTCGACTCAATTCGGGGCACCTATGATGTAGAGGTCAGCTCCGAGAACCTCAGCCAGGACCAGCTCCAAGACATCTTCGGCGAGGACGTTAATACAACCGACGATGATGATTCGGTCACCATCGAGAATGCTGAAGGCTCGCATCCCCTCGATTTCAACGGAACTGACGTTGACGCTGGCGAGTACAACTTCAGCGTCGATGTGACCGACACGGACGCTTCGGACAGCGCCTCGCTCGAAGTGACCGAGGTGGCCGACGCTAACGCCGAGTTCGGCTCCTCGACCTACTCCGAGGAAATCGGTGACAACGCCGAGTTCACTGTCAACATGGAAGGTACCGACAGTACCGTCGTGACCATCCAGAGCGACGACGGCAACTACTGGGCCGACCTGCTGGTCACCGCTGAGGATGGCGAGGACCAGGTGAACGTCTCGATGAACACCTACCTGGCCGGTCAGAACGACTCCGATGCTTTCAGCGCGGAGAACGGTGATGCCGAAGTCATCAGCGAACGGGATTTGGCGACCAACGACTCGCAGTTCCGACTGCTCCCCGGTGCCCTCAACCTTGAGGCGTACCCAACCGACGTGAGCAGTGCTGAGGATGTTCCTACGACTGATGACGACCGTGCCGACACTGACGACCTCACCGAAACCAGCGTCGCCACGCTCGTGTTGAACGAGCGCTCGACCGGCGACGCCAGCACGGCTGTCGCACCGGAAGACGCCGACCTCGGTGATGCCGAATCGATCAACGACGCCGCGACCGCCGGTAGCGAGGTCGCCACTGACGACTCAGTAGTTGTCGGCGTCGATGTCTCGGGCGTCTTCGGCTACCTCGACAGCGAGGAGGACATCTCGACGGCTCTCAGCGAAGAGGGCGACCTCTCGTTCACTGTCGAGCAGAGCAACCCCGAACGCTACACGAACCCCACTACCTTCGACCTGGGTGACGATGGCGTCAGCCTCGTCCAGGCCGAGGACGACGACACCCTCTACTTCGTGATCGACACCTCGACCGTTGAGGGCGTCGAAGCGGGCCAGGAGTACGACGCGACCTTCGAGGTCGGCGAGAACTACGTCGATAACTTCACCGAGGGTGACGATGCTGACGCTCAGACGGCTTCCACGACCTTCAGCGTCGTTGAGCGCACCATCGAGGTCACCGGTCAACAGGATGACCAGGATCGCTTGGAAATCGAAAACAGCGAGAACGCCACGGTCACTGGTCAGTCCAGTGCGGCCCCCGGCACGGACGTGAACGTCCGCCTCCGGGCGACTGGCGAGGACCCGTTCCTGCTGAGCCAGACCGTCGAGGTCGGTGAGAACGGCACCATCGATGCCGACTTCGATCTCAGCGACTACCAGATGGGACAGAACCTCACCGTCACCATGTCCGACACCAACGGCGAGGATGTCCAAGATCAGGCCAACGCAGTGTTGGTCGAGTCCGCTCAACAACCCCACTCGGTGACCGTGACCGTCGAAGACCAGAACGGTAGCACGGTCTCCGGCGCGGAGGTTAGTGCCGGCGACCAGAACGCCACGACTGGCGACGACGGACAGGCAACGCTCGAACTGCCCCACGGCGAGTACACGCTCACCGCCTCCGCCGATGGACAGGAAGGTAGCACCACGTTCACCGTTGGCAATGATACCGCCGACGAAGTCACCGTGACGCTCGGCCAGACCGCTGACGGCGGCGCTGGCGATGGCGGTACCGGTGACGGCGGCGTCGGTGAAGGCGATGATGGCGGTGCCGGCGATGGCGGCGCTGGCGACGGCGGTGCCGGCGACGGTGGCACCGGCGGCGACGGTGCTGATGGCGGCGACGGTGGCGACGGCGGCGGCGAAAACCAGCCCGGCTTTGGTATCGTCGTTGCGCTGATCGCGCTGCTGGCTGCTGCCGGCATCGCAACCCGTCGTAGCTGATCGACACACGCAATCGAACCGGACGAACTCCGGTTCCCCGCTGACGCTCTTTTTTGTTGCTCACCCGACGAGCGACCGCGCTGCGATTGATTCCACTATATAATCCGTCACATCTATTAGGTCTGGGGTCTCCCGATACGGTATGCTCCCCGATCTGACGCCGGTAACGGATGCACTCGTCTGGGTGGTTTTCGGGGGCTTTCTCCTCGGGATCGTCGCCGACTGGCACGACCGAACCATCGCGCGCGCGATCACGACCGGTGCGTGGGGGCTGTTCGCGCTGTTCTGGCTTCTAATGATTCCATTTTTCGTGTTCGACCACCGAAGCATCATCGAGGCGCTCCTCACGGTGATCGCGGTGCCGGCGTGTTGTTATGCCGGCTACCACCTCGCTTCGGGCCGTGATTCGCTGTTGGTGCTCTCGCGGGCGGTCGGCATCATGGGGCTGATCTATCTGCCCTTCGAGACTATTGGATTCTTCCATGACGCCCTGATCGAAATGGTTGCCGAGCAGACCTACATGGGTCTGCAGGCGCTTGGCGCGACGCCCGCCTTCGAGACCGGCGAGGCCGGCCTGCGAAACACCTTCGCGTTCACCCTCGATTCAGGCGAGCGCTACGCGACCCGGATCGTCTTTGCGTGTACAGGTATCGGTAGCATGGCGATCTTCGGCGGATTGATCGCGGCGGTGGGGGCCCCGCTCAAACGACGACTGGCCGCGCTCGCGGTCGCCATCGGGGCGATCTGGGTGCTCAATCTCGCTCGCAACGTCTTCATCGCCTACTCCATCGGGCACCAGATTTTCGACTACGGGGCGCTTGCAGGCCCGGTGATGTGGACGTTCGGCCTCGAAAACCCGGTACGGGTGTCGTTTTTCGTCGCCGACCGGATCATCGCTCAGGGACTCGCAGTGGTCGCGTTGCTCGCCATCGCTTGGCTGGTCGTGAAACTCTTACCCGAACTGTATTGCGTCGTCGAGGATCTCGCTTACCTCGTGACTGGCGACGAATACGATCTCCGGAACGAACCGACCGAATGAGCCGGGTATTCGTCGGAATCGATTGCCCTCAGAGTTCGAGCCAACCCGTGGTCAGTCCGCTGTCCCGGAGCGACCAGCGCTGGTAAAGCGTGCTCTCACGGGGACGGAGTTCGATCACCGCGTCGAACAGCGGTTCGAGCAGGGCGATGGTCCGATTCCCCCGATCGGTGGTGAGGTGATAGTGGGCCATCCCCTCGACCGACCGGACCCGGTGGGTCAACAGATGGAGGAATCGAAACATGGTTTCGGGGTCGTGTTCGGAGAGCAGCGGTGCGAGCGAATCGAAACACAGCCGGAGTTCCGCCGGCGAGAGGCCGCCGCTTGTCGCCTCGAATCCGGCGATGGCTTCGGAGATCGCCAGCCCGAGTTCGCCCGGATCGGCGTGATCGACCGTCGTCTCGGAGCCGGGAGCCGACGCCGACCCGGATTGAACCGGTGCGGTGCTGCGGTTCGTGGCCGGGTATCGGACGATCCTCAGCCGGTCGGGATTCGCCCCGACGCTGGGGAGACATTTATCGACCGACACACAGGGATCCGCCAGTGCGAACACCCGGCGACGGGGCTCCGTGTCCGTCCCCCCGAGGAACTGCTGGCAGGCAGCCCGATGGGCGGCGGGTATCCGTGATCCGACAACGAGGAGATTCGAGCCGCGCTGTTTGAGCGCGTCGAGTTCCTGGATCAACGCGGTGGTTTCCTCGTACGATGACCGATCCCCGGGGTCGCGTCGCATCCTTTCTGTATCCTCAACGGAGGAAAACATAAGCATTGTGCCCGTGTATCCTGATGAAAAACCCGGCGGCCGAATTGCTCGACCGATGGGATGAAGACCGCCTCGGTATCGAGCGACGATAGTTTTTTGTCCGATATGGATAGTATTACGCGTACTGGTATGCCTTCATCGAACGGACGGATCCCGGCGAGCGATCCGATGGCGATACGCTTCGAATCCGGGGACGGAAGCCTCACGGTCGTCGATACCATCGAGCGCCGGCAATATTCGCTGTCGCTTTCGGACGCAAACGCACCCACGGAAACCTCTACGGAGCGATTTCGGGCTCCCGTCGATGCCGCCGTAACCGTCGAAACCGATGCTATCGACCTTCCGACGGTGATCGCGGTGTACGTTCGTGACGGTGATGGGACCATGCTCGCCGAGACGGGACGGTTCACTGACGAAACGTTCCCGGACGGAACCTACAGTCTCGAACTCTGTGCACCGATGAAGCTCTACGTACGGGTCGAGGGGCCGATGCGACTGGCCGTCGACGCCGACCGGATACGAATCGAGTTTCCCGAGCGGACGACCGTTGCGCTCGGTGCACGCTCGAAACACGACCGGCCCGCCGCGTCGATCACGACGACCGACGATCCGCGGGACGTGCTGGCCGCGATCTCGGCGTTTGGATCGGCACTGAAAACGACCAGTCCGGAACGATCCTATCCGACACTCAGGGGGCATCCACCGACGATCGAGCGAGGCGAACATCTCGACATACCGGGGATCCTTGCCTCGCCAGAAACCGGGGTGAGGATCGAACTACCGGTCGAGTATCGGTACGCCTACGCCGCCGCCCCGCTCGCGTACTATCTCGGCGCGACCCTCAAACCCGGAGATCGAGCCCGGATCGTCACCGATTCGGGGTTCGTCCACCCGCTGGGCGAGGGCAATGCCTTCGAACAGGCGGTAGAACGCGTGCTAAAACAAACGTTCTTCCTCGATTGTGTAACCCGGACAGAGGGACTCTACCCCATCGACCTCCACGAACGGCGGGCCATCGAAGACGCTGTCGATCTCGATTTCGCTGCGCTGTACGATCAGTCGCTTTCGACTCGGTTGAAAGCGTATCTCCGGATACCTTACGAAACGGTAGAGCCCCACGTTCCCGAGTGGAAGCTGACCTCCCACGTCGTGCCCACGGCGGACAGCGTCGAGATGCTCCCCTTTCTGGTAAACGATCTGGCGGTGATCCGTACCCCCGACAGCCAGCGCGTCCCTGCCGGACAGACCGAGACGGCAGCAGTCGAGGGATTCCTGCGGAGTCCCGACCGGACCACGACGGTGTCGGCATCCACGTCTTCATCAGAGTATATCGAACCCGAGACGACTGATTCGCTCGAACAAGCATGGGTCGGCAACGAGACGCCCATGGGTGCGAGCAAGGCGACCCCACAAGCGTACCGCAACCGTCTCGACCGCGAGCAATCGACCGGTGATATCGATATCCTCGTAGTGTGCAACGACCCTGCGATGGACGAAGAGCGGGAACTGGTTGATGCAGCATACGGCTCGCGCGATACGTTACCGTTCGATATACGTATCGAGCGGGATCTGACGACCGACGAGCTGGCGACAGTACTCGAAACCGACACCGATTTTCTACACTATATCGGCCATATCGAACCCGAAGGCTTCGAATGTTCGGACGGTCGACTGGACGCGACGACGGTGGACCGGGTCGGCGTTGACGCTTTCCTATTGAACGGCTGTCAGTCGTACGAACAGGGGATGGCGCTCATCGACGGCGGGGCCATCGGCGGGATCGTGACCCTGACCGATGTGGTCAATACCGGCGCGGTATCGGTCGGTTCGACGCTCGCGCGGCTGTTGAATCAAGGATTCCCGTTGCGGGCGGCGCTTGAGGTTGCGAAGAATGAGGACGTTATCGGTGAACAGTACATCGTCGTTGGCGATGGTGGGTTGACGATAGTACAGGGTAAAAGTGGAACTCCAACTGTATGCTCGATATCAACTACGGAAAATGGGTTCGAGATAGAGATAAGGGCTTATATAACCATGATTGAGGGGATGGGAAGTATAATCCTACCTAGGGTTAAGAATAATTGTAAATATTATCTGAATTCTGGGCTGATTACGACATTTCACGTTACAAAGGACGAACTGCTACGCTTTCTAGATCTTGAAAACCTTCCCGTTAAATTCAATGGAAACCTATTCTGGAGTAGTAATATTTCCGATGAGGATCTCTAATTAAGGACCAGCCACGGTCAAATTACTCGCCGCCGCGTTCCCTGCCTGTGAGAGCAACAGCAACAGGGTGAACAGGACGCCAGTCATTCGTGGGTGCTCTGCTAGGTACGCTTTGGTGCTGTCGTCGGACATTGCAATAGTTCCGTAGTCGCGTAATTATATAAATTTATTCGAATATTGGAGATATTAAATATAGTCATTTTACTTATATTAAATAAGAAATAAAAATAGTATATGTAATCAATAACAATTATTCGACCGACGGAGCAGGGGTTAGACCGCATACATATTTTTGATGTTGGATGAAATACCTTCAGCCCAACCGATGGACCCGGTGGAGAGAAGGGATTCACACTGACGAGCGACCCCCTATTCGGAAGATCGATGTCGCCAATAGAACATCTCCCGGGAGATCAACCGACAGCAGTTGCTGGAGTTCGTTCGACGGGGTCGCCACATCGCCTGCCGATTCATGAGATCTCGGTCGCGCTCGAACGAAGGCACCGACGGCCTACTGGACTTCCGAACTCGACGCGCGATTGAGAAAGCCGACGGCGATACCCCCGAGCACGAGATCCAGAACGACGAGAATGATGAGCGCGGGCACGAGCGTGTTCCAGATCCCGCCGAACGCCGTCACCTCGATCACCGTCAACACGTCCTGACCGAGCATCAGCGCGCGGGCGGCATCCACGCCGTAGGTGACGGGATTGACCGTCGCCACTGCCTGAATCCAACCTGGGAGCACGTCGACCGGCAGGAAGGCACTGGAAACGAAAAGCAGGGGCAACTGGAGCAGGTTTGCGCCGATGATGGTCGATTCCTGATCGCGGGTGACCAGCGCCACGATGTTCGAAAAGGCGGTAAACCAGATCGCAAAGACGATGCCGATACCGATCATCCCGAACGCACCCAGAAGGCCCGTTGCGATGTACGTCCCCGAACCGCCGGTGTTGAACCACCAGAGGCCGTATCCCAACACGAGAACGATGACGGTCTGGACGATGATCCGCACGATCTCCGAGAGGGCTTTTCCGAGGAAGATGGCGCTCCGGTTCATCGGCGAGACGAGAGTCTTTTCGAACATTCCCTCCTCGATGTCGTCGACCAGACCGATCCCCGACGACGAGGCGGCGATGAGGGCCGTTTGGACGATGATCGCCGGGACGAGGTACGTCACGTAGCTGACATCCGAACCAAGTGACTGACTGAGCGCGCCGCCGGTGACCTGCCCGAACACTTCGGTGAAGAGGATGAGGAAGATGATCGGGTTCAAAAGCGAGGTGACGACGACGAAAGGATTACGGATCGTCTTTACCAGCCAGCGTTTGAGGTTGATCCACACGTCGACGACGAACCCGTTCCCGGTGGTTTTCTCACCGACCTCCGACCCCGCTGCGGAATCGTCCGTCTGGGGAGGTGTACTCATCGACTCACCGTCGCTTCAGGGGTTGCCTCTGTCGATTCTTCGCTCTCGACCTCCGTGACGTCCTCATCGCTGGTGATGGCGAGGAACACGTCATCGAGCGTCGGCGAACGGACGTTGAAGCCGGTGACGGTAAAGCCGGCATCTCGCAACGCGACCAGCAGATCCGTTCCGATCTGACGGGTTTGCGGCGAGGTGACGCTGATACCCTCGTCGGTCGTCTCGACGGTCGCTTTCCCGTCGAACAGTCCGGATTTTCGTGCGACCGCGGCGGCACGTTCGGCTTGTTCTTCGGTAGGGTCTTCGAGGTCGATTTCGAGGACATCGCCACCGACCCGTGATTTGAGCTCCTCGGGCCCACCCTCGACGACGATCTCGCCGTCGAGGATGACCGCGATCCGATCACACAGTTGGTCGGCCTCCTCCAAGTACTGCGTCGTGAGAAACACCGTCGTTCCTTCGTCGTTGATCCGCCGGAAGTACTCCCACAGCCGGTTGCGCGCCTTCGGATCGAGGCCGGTTGTCGGCTCGTCGAGGAAGACGATGGGCGGACGATGGACGAGCGCCGTCGCCACGTCGAGGCGCTTTTTCATCCCGCCGGAGAACTCCTTTGCCAGTTTGTCGGCGACATCCGCGAGATCCACCAGTTCGAGCAACTCGTCGATGCGTTCGGCCCGGTCGGCTTTCGGAACGCCGTAGGACTCACACGCAAAGCGGATGTTCTCTCGGGCGGTGAGTTCCTCGTCAATGCTCGTCTCCTGGGCCATGTAGCCGATGGATTCACGAACGGACTGTGCTTCCGTTTCGACATCGTACCCGTTGACGGTGATGTCGCCCCCGGTGGGTTTCAACAGTGTCACGAACGTTTTGATCGTCGTCGTCTTGCCCGCGCCGTTCGCCCCCAGAAAGCCGAAAAACTCACCCTCCGGAATCTCGAGGGTCACGTCCTTGACCGCCTGCGTTCCGTCTCCGTACGTCAGGCGAACGTGTTCTGCGTCGATTGCGCTCACACCATTTGGGAGGAAGTGAAAACTGATATACCTTGTGAATGAATATTCAGTCACCATGGAGATGGAGAACCCGTTTCCGAGCGATGCCGACGAGACACGAACCGTGATGATGCGAGCGACGTACGATGCACTGTGTAAACACGGTTACACCGATCTCACGGTCCAGCGGATCGGCGAGGAGTTCCCGAAAAGCAAATCACTCATCTACCAGCATTACGACGGCAAAGACGAGCTTCTGGTGGATTTTCTCGCATCGCTGCTCGATTTTTTCGAAAGCGAATCCTCGCTCGACGGCTCGACCGACGCGCTCGACCGTCTCGAAACGTTTCTGGATCACATGCTCACCGCGAAACGCCACGAGTTCATGAGCGCGATGACCGAACTCCGTGCGCAAGCGCCACACAACGAGGCGTTTCGCGCGCAGTTCACTAGGAGCGATCGGGCCTTCCAGGAACACCTCGCGGAAATCATTCGAGCGGGAATCGAACAGGGGACCTTCCAGGATGTCGATTCTCAGCAAGTCGCCGAATTCGTCCTCACGACGATCAACGGGGCGATGTTGCGACAAGTGAGCACGGACGGAGAGGTGGATATCTCGGTCGTGCGTGGCGAACTCGATGCGTATCTCCGCTCGCGGCTTTTCCTCGAAGAAGCATCCGTTCGGTAGTTCGAATCGCAGCCTCAGAATATGCCACCTCCCGGATTTGAACCGGGGACAGCTCGATCTTCAGTCGAGTGCTCTCCCAGTCTGAGCTAAGGCGGCCTGCCAGAAACGATGCCAAGGGCACAAAAAAGGATTTCGAAACGCCCTACTGAGACCGTTCGCACGGTTTCTATAGAATCGCAGGATCGATAACCTATAGCGGATAACTGCGCACGACCGAATAACTTATTAACTGTTAAATCATTATTCATGACATGATAGAAGGAGATAATAACTGTGCAAATATACCATCAATTGGTAGTGATATAGTTCTTTTAGTCCACGAATCATGGATGAATCGTAGCATTGAATTTACTTGCTCCTCCAGAAACCTCCATG
The DNA here is from genome assembly GCA_964403315.1 of uncultured Halobacteriales archaeon. Classification (GTDB taxonomy): domain Archaea; phylum Halobacteriota; class Halobacteria; order Halobacteriales; family Halalkalicoccaceae; genus CAYOFZ01. Next base: position 19,495 of record CAYOFZ010000006.1, read on the forward strand.
TGCGGCCAGGGAGCGGATGAATAAATGGTGGGTATTTACGGCACGATTGGTCACGAACCGACAGCCGAGACGGGGGCTTGGTCGGATCGACACGTCGTCTCCAGATACGTCGATGCGGATATCTCGATCCAGCTCGGTACCCACCGCTTGCTCTCCGACGAACAGCCGGTCGTCCTCGATGACGGAATTTATGTGTGGGTGCTGGGCGAAACATACGGCTTCGATGACACGTCCCTGGGCGGATCGACCGGCCACCAACCCCGCCCAAAGCGTGTCGATAGCGCTTCCCACTGTGCACGGCTCTACGAAACCTACGGCCTCGAATTCGCAAGCGGCCTCAACGGCAATTGTGTCGTCGTCGTTTACGACGAACAGTCCCGGAACCTCTCGATCATCACCGACCGGCTGGGAACGGTTCCGATCTACTACGCCCAGCCCGGTGACGGCCTCGTTTTCTCGACCGACATCGAGGCCGTCGCGGGTCATCCGGCGGTCGAAACGGCGTTCGATCTCGATTACCTCCACGAGTATCTCGTCTTCCGGCGGACCTTCGGCGTCAAGACCCCCTTAGCTGGAATCGAGGAACTCCAGCCCGCATCCGTCTCGACGGTCGATGTCAATACCGGCTCGGTTGAGGTCGAGCGGTACTGGCAGCCCCGGTATCGCCCCCGCGACGTTCCGTTCGAGCAGTTCGTCGATGAATTCGTCGAAACGTTCGAGCGAGTCATCGACGAGTGGCACCGCGACGATCTCAGGTATGGGGTGTTGCTCAGCGGCGGTAGTGACTCGCGGCTCAATCTCGCTGCGCTCGACCCCGGTGTGACGGCGTTTCACATGGGCGACTGGATGAACCGTGAGGCACGCACCGCAGAGCAGGTAGCGATCGAGTCCGACAGCGAGTTCGTCTTCCTCAAACGCGATCTCGACTATCAGGCACGCGCACTCGAACGCAACCGCCGGTTCAGCAACTTCAACGGGTGGTTCACTCAGGGGTACGCCACCGGCTTCGAAGACGAGATCACCTCGCGGGTGGACGCCTTGCTCTCAGGGATGTACGCCGATACCCTGTTCAAGGACATCGTCATCCCCTCGCCAACGTATTCGTTCGGGCGAATGGGCAACCTCACGTTGCCCACTGAATCCACCATCGGGAGTTTGCCGGAGTTCATCGACTGGCTGCTCGAAACCGCTCCGGGCAACGATACCCTTCCGTTGCCGAGCGACCTTTGCTCGGTACTCGAAGCCAACATCTACTGGGATGGCGACGAGATCGTCCACCACGGCGTGCGGTATGAAACCATCGAGGACCTCGTGTACTGTAGTGGCTATTTCCCCTTGACCAACGATGACGACATCATCTTTCGCAACAGCCTCCGGAACATGCTTCCCTACCGGACGCCGTTTCTCGACAACCGACTCGTGGAGCTTTCCCTGCGGATGCCGATCCGGTATCGGCTCCGGCGAAACCTCATTAACGCGGCTGTAAAACGGCTCGACCCGAAACTCGCGGCGGTCCCCCATGCCCAGACGGGCCTCGACCTCGATCACTCCTTCCCCGTGGAGTATTTCGGGCGGACGTTCAATGCCCTCTGGCGCAAACACGTCAGCGAGGAAACTCCGCCACAGCCCCATCTCACCCACGGCTCTTGGGTCGATAACGCGGAATTGATTCGCACGGACGACTTCTTCTGGAACGCGATCAATAGCCATCGTGATGCCATCAATGGGTTGTCGGTTCTCGATTTCGATGACGTCCGGGAATGCTATCGAGCCCATCTCGAAGGAGAGAACAACGTTGTAGAACTGTACACACTCCTAACCGTGCTTAACATGCCGATAACCGAAGAACTGGCCGGTATTCATCCCGACAACCATATCGATAGAACGATCCCGACGCCGCCCGAACGAACCGACGGTGAATAACGCATCGATGGACACCCTGCTGATCGGGATCGACGCCGCCTGCGCGGGGGTGCTCGATCCACTGTTCGAGGAGGACGCCCTCCCGAACCTCGAATCGATCATCGAAGGCGGCGCGAGCGGCCTCCTCGAATCCCAGATCCCGCCCTGGACCGCGAGCGCGTGGCCCTCGCTGTACACCGGCACGAACCCCGGCAAACACAGCGTGTTCGGGTTTCTGACCTACGACGGCTACGATTGGGACGTGGTCAACGCCACCCACGTCCGCCAGCCCGCTCTCTGGGAGTTGCTCTCCCACCACGACCGGGCCAGCGTCGTCGTCAACGTCCCGGTGACGGCCCCACCGCCGGAGATCGACGGCGCGATCATCCCCGGGTATACGGCTCCCGAAGACCCCGAATGTCATCCCCCGGGAGCGCTCGAGGAGGTGCGCGACGAGATCGGCGAGTACCGGGTGTATCCAGATCCCGAGCGTGACCAACCCGGCGAGTACGTCGATCTCGCGTACATGCGCGGGGCGGCGTTTCGGTATCTGGCCGCCGAACACGACCCCGATTTCGGGTTCGTCCAGTTCCAAGGGACCGACAGCGTCTTTCACGAACATCCCGACCGCGAGGACTACGTGAAGGCGATCTACCGGGCGGTCGACGAGGAGATCGGCACGATCCTCGACGACTTCGATCCCGATACGGTCGTCGTCGCCAGCGACCACGGCATGGGTCGCTACGACGACTACGAGTTCCGGGTCAACGAGTTCCTCGAAGAGGAGGGCTACGTCGAGACAACTACCGGCGGATCGGGCATGCCTGCGTGGTTGCCTGTGTTGAACAGCCAACTGCGCCGGGGAAACGAGGCTCAATCACCCTCGCCCGGGCTAGCCGGCAGGGCAATCGGCGCGGCCGCGGGGGTCGGAATCACGCCCCCCCGCGTGGGTCGGGTGCTCCGTGCGGTCGGGCTCGAAGGGGTGGTCAAACGAATCATCCCAGCGGATGCCCGCCGCGCGGGCGACCAACAGGTCGATTTCGCGGAATCGACGGCCTACATGCGTTCGCGGATCGAACTCGGCCTCCGGATGAACGTCGAGGGCCGCGAACCCGCAGGCGTCGTTCCCGAAAGCGAGTACGAATCGGTTCAAGGGGAACTCATCGACCGGCTGTCGAGCGTCGAAACGCCCGCAGGCGACCCGATGTTCGAGGACGTCGCCCCCCGTGAGGAGTACTTCTGGGGGCCACACGCCGAGGACGCCGTTGACGTAGTAATGGTGCCGAACGACTTCGAGCAGTTCCTCTCGGCGGATTTCAAGGGCGATGTGTTCGGACCGCCGACCGAACCCTGGAACCACAAACTCGACGGGGTGATCGCTATCGACGGCGAGGGTGTCGATCCCGAGGCCGACCTCTCGGGGGCACAGTTGTTCGATGTCGCGCCGACTATCTGCTCCCTCTTGAGTATCGAGCGTAGCAACCGGATGGACGGCGATGTTCTTTCCGATATTGAACCAACCGAAAAATACGAATACCCCGAGTTCGATGGGGTAGTCAGAGAAACGAACGATGAGGAGATCGAGGACCGTCTGTCGGCCCTCGGCTATCTAGAAGGAAACGAATGAGCATCACCGTCACACGAGCTACCGGCGACGAATTCGACCAGTGGAACAGTTACGTGAGTCGCTCCGAGCAGGCCGGTCCCTTCCATCAGCGGGAGGGTCTGGAGTTGCTCGCGGATCACACCGGGACGAAGCTCCACCCGCTCGTGGCCCACAAGGGCCAGCAGGCCATCGGCATCCTCCCGGTGTTCGAACGGCGGAAGGGACCGTTCACGCTCGTCGTCACGCCGCCCTCGCGCACGGAGGTGTACTACCTCGGGGCGGCGTTGCTCGATGCCCATCAGTTGAAACAGCGAAAGCGTGAACGCCGCAACCGACGGTTCGTCTATGCCTGTCACGAGTGGATCGAGGAAAACGTCGATCCCGATTTCACCCACATCCGCAATACTGATCGGTATCTCGATCACCGCCCGTTCAAGGAGAACGGCTACGAGGTCGAACCCTACTACACCTACATTACTGATCTGACCATCGACGAGGACGACCTGCTGATGGCGTTCGCACGCGATGCGCGCTCGAACATTCGCAACACCGTCGAGGACGCCTACCGTATGGAAATCGGCGGACTGGGCGAAGCGAAGGAGATTATCGACCGGGTCCGCGAACGCCACGCCGACCAGGACACACCGTATTTCATCGACGATGACTACGTCACCCGCCTGTACACGAAATTCCCCGACGACCAGGTCAAGCCCTACACCTGTTACACCGACGGCGGCGAGATGGCCGGTGGCATCCTCGCCATCGAACACGGCGACACGATCTATCGGTGGCAGGGCGGCACCAAAACTGACACCGATATCCCGATCAACGACCTGCTCGACTGGCACATTATGACCGACGCCAAATCCCGGGGCATCGAGCGCTACGACTTCATCGGCGCGAACCAGCGGCGGATCTGCCGGTACAAATCGAAATTTGCGCCGGATCTCGCGGCATACCACAGTGCACGCAGACGCTCACGGCGTGCCGATGCGGTGAACACCGCCCGTACCCTGTTGTCCCGCTAACCTGCATTACATGCCCAGTTCGATCCCCCGACTCACCGCACGAACCGTATTGGGTCGCCCGAGAGCCGACGGTGGCATACGCGCGTATCTGGGCGACCACGGTACCTCGCGGTTCGCGTTCTACGGCTACGGAAAGGTCGCGGTGCACGATGGCCTCGATATGGCGCTTGCGGACCGTCCCGATGCGACGAACGTCGTCCTCCCGGCGTACCTCCCCCATGGGATCATCGAACCGTTCCGCGAAGCCGGGCTCGAACCACGGTATTATCGGTGTGATCGAACGCTCAGGCCGAACATAAACGGCATCGAGGCCCTGCTCGACGGGGAGTCGCTTGCTGTCATGCTTACGCATTACTTCGGACATCCACAGCCGACCGAGGACATCGCGGCCATGCGGGGACTGTGTGAGGAATACGATGCCGTTCTGATCGACGACAACGCCCATGCGCCCCTGAGTGTGCATGCCGAAGACGGGCGATTGTTGGGAACACTGGGCGATTTCGGGATCACGAGCCTCAGAAAGTTGCTACCGATTCCCAACGGGGCTGTCATTTTCCTTTCGAACCCCGACCTCCCGGAGGATCGATTGACCCGCTCGGGCGTCCACGATGCGTATACGACGAGTGACTATCGCTACTGTGGACGGTCGCTAGGTCGTTCGATCAGCGGTCGTCCGGTGTTGAAACGGATGGTTTCGACGCTACGATGGCTGCGGAATCGTCGGTCAGGGGCCGCACGTGATCACAAATCGTCCGACGCCGCCGTGAATCCCCGGACGATCTACGAGGCCGCGAAGGTGCCGATGTCATGGCTCTCACGCCGCGTGATCGATCAGGTTGATCCGCTGGCAGTGATCGCCGCCCGCCGGGCGAACTATCGGTGCTGGGATCGGACGATCCGCGATCTCGACGGGATCGAACCGGTCTTCCCCTCGCTTTCCGACGGCATCTGTCCGCAGTACTACCCCATTCTCGTCGAGGATCCGGACGATCTCGGTCCGCTCGAAGGCATTGGTGTGTCGTGGCCGCCCCTACCCCGCGAGATCGAGGACAACCCTGACTTCGGGATGGAAAACTACCTCGCAACCCACCTCCACACGCTTCCGGTCCATCAGGGACTGGATCTCAGGGGATTGAGAGCGTTGGAGAGGACTGAGCAGTAGTGGGTTCGGGCGGGTTCGAACCGCCGATCTCGGCCTTGTAAGGGCCGCGTCATAGCCGACTAGACCACGAACCCCACGTTCGAAATAGCCGCCCCGACGGAATAACCCTTCTGAATCGAAACCACTTACTCGAAGAGCCACCACGCCGACGACATGGCGCTCCGTCGCGGTCCCATCGCATTCGCTGCGGTATTGGTGATAGCGGTCGTCGCCATTTTAGCCTACCAGTTCGGCGCGTTCGCATACATCCCCGGCGACGAGGACGCCGCGACGGTGACGATCACCGACGAAAACGAAAGCGGCGACACCCTCGCGGTCGTCGATAGCGAGGTCGCGGATACTCCTACCGAGCAGTACACCGGGTTGAGCGATCACGAATCGCTGGGCGAAGACGAGGGCATGCTGTTCGTCTTCAAGCACGAGAGCACACGGAGTTTCGTCATGCGTGGCATGTCGTTTCCCATCGATATGATCTTCATCGGGGCCGACGGGACGATCACGACCGTCCACGAGGCTCCTGTCGAAAACGATTCCGACCTGACGAACTACCGTGGCGAAGCCAAATGGGTACTGGAAGTGAACTACGGCTATGCGGCCGAGCACGGTATCGAAGCGGGCGACCGCGTCGAGATCGAATACCGATGAGTTTCGGTTCGCAATAACCCTTTTTGCCGCGCACGCCGTTTTCCATCCAATGGGTGTTCACGAAGGCGAGGAGGATCCGTTCGAAGAGCACCGCCGGAAGGTCGACGACGCGATACGTCGGCTGTTCGAGGAGTACGGTCGGGAGAACAAATCCGAATTCGCCGTCGGCGTTATCGCCAGCGTCTTTGCTCGTCTGCTCGATCTCATACCACCGATCGTTCTCGGAGTCGCAATCGACGCCATCTTCAATCGGACACGACCGTACGACCTGCCGCTGATTCCGGACGCGTGGATTCCGGCCACACAGCAGGGCCAGTTCTGGTTTTCCGTCGGGCTCGTCGCCGTCGCGTTCGGAGGCGGGGCGATATTCCACTGGGGGCGCAACTGGGGCTGGAACGCCTTCTCCCAGAACATCCAACACGACATCCGGGTCGACACCTACGACCAGATGCAACGCCTCGGCATGGGGTTTTTCGCCGACAGACAGACCGGCGAGATGATGTCGATCCTCTCGAACGACGTCAACCAGCTCGAACGCTTTCTCAACGACGGGCTGAACTCGCTGTTCCGTCTCGGGGTGATGATCGCGGGGATCGCGGCCGTGCTGTTTTATTATAACTGGCAGCTCGCGCTGGTGTCGCTGTTGCCGGTGCCGTTGATCGCCGTTTTCACGTACGCCTTCGTCCGGATCATTCGGCCGAAATACCGGACGATGCGCGCGACCGTCGGGGCGCTCAACTCCCGGATCGAGAACAACCTCGGCGGCATTCAGGTAATCAAAACCAGCAACACCGAACGCTACGAAAACGACCGCGTCGTTGACGCCTCGATGGAGTATTACGACGCCAACTGGGACGCGATCCGCACCCGGATCAAGTTCTTCCCCAGCCTGCGCATCCTCGCGGGGATCGGATTCGTCTTCACGTTTCTGATCGGCGGATTCTGGGTGTTTTCCGGACCACCGGGCCCCTTCACCGGCGAGCTGTCGGTCGGCACGTTCGTCACCTTCATCCTGTTGACCCAGCGATTCATCTGGCCGATGGCCCAGTTCGGCCAGATCATCAACATGTACCAGCGCGCCGAAGCGTCGAGTGCCCGCATCTTCGGGTTGATGGACGAACCGAGCGTGCTCGTAGAAGACGCGAATACGGACCTGACCGTCAAGGAAGGCCGCGTCGAGTACGACGACGTTACCTTCGGATACGAGGACGAAACCATCGTCGAGGATATCGACTTCACCGTCGAACCCGGCGAGACCGCCGCGCTCGTCGGGCCGACGGGAGCAGGTAAATCGACCATTCTGAAGCTCCTCCTCCGGATGTACGATATCGACGAGGGCTCGATCCGGATCGACGACACCGACATCCGCGAGGTGTCACTGCCCAGCCTGCGCCGGTCCATCGGGTATGTCAGTCAGGATACGTTTCTCTTTTATGGAACCGTGCGGGAAAACATCGCCTACGGGACCTTCACCGCCGACGATGAGGAGATCGTCGAGGCCGCCAAGGCCGCTGAAGCCCACGAGTTCATCACCGACCTCCCCAACGGCTACGATACCATGGCCGGGGAACGCGGCGTCAAACTCTCGGGTGGCCAGCGCCAGCGCATCTCCATCGCGCGGGCGATCCTCAAAGACCCCGAGATCCTGATCCTCGATGAGGCGACCAGCGATGTCGATACCGAAACCGAGATGTTGATCCAGCGCAGTCTCGACGACCTCACGGAGGATCGGACCACGTTCTCGATTGCCCACCGGCTCTCGACGATCAAGGACGCGGATCAGATCGTCGTCCTCGAAAACGGTCGGATCGTCGAACGCGGCCAGCACGAGGAACTCCTCGACAACGGTGGACTCTATGCCCATCTGTGGGGCGTTCAGGCTGGCGAGATCGACGAACTCCCCGAAGAATTCATCGAACGGGCCGCCCGCCGGACCGCCCGCACCGAGGCAGGCGACGATTAGAACGACTCGTCTTCGTCTTCTTCGGCCTGTTCGGGCGTATCCCCGCGATCCGAGTAGCCTTCACGGGCAATCGCATCGTCGCCGACCAGATTCATGAGCATCGTTTCGAGTTCGTCGGCGTCCTGGTAGGTCTGATCGTTGTCCTGAAGCGGGGCGAGTACCTCCGCGAGAGTCGATGTGCCGTCGGGCAGTTCGAGTTCGGCGTCGCCGTGGTGTTCGACGAGTTCGTCGTGATCGACGGGATAGTCGATCGAGTCTATCGTTCCCTCGAACTCGCCGAGTTCGATGCCCTGCTCTCGGTTGTCCTCTTCGTTGCTCATAACGTCCGATGGATCGACGCCCGACTACAAAACGGTTTGTCTTGCAAGCTCCGTCGAACCATACTAGTCGTCGTAAACGTACGACTACCGGGTTGAGAACGCGATGACAGACCTCCGAGTGCGTCTCTCGATCCCGTTTCAGAACGATTGTTGGTCTTCGACGTCCTGGCCGGGCGCGCCCTCCTCGTCGCGGTCCTCGCCCACGTCCGGGGGCGTCCGATCCGAGTAGTTCTTCCGGCCGATGGCATCGTCGCCGACCATGTTGAGCAACGCCTGTCGGACGTCCTCACCCGAGCTGAAGTCCTGTGGGCCGAGCGGTTCGAGCAGGTCGCTGACGGTCGCGTCGTCGTTGGAGAACTCCAGCTGTTCGTCGCCGTACTCGTCGATGATCTCCTCGGAGTCGGCCGGGTAGTCATGGTTCTCCAGTTCGTTGTAGAGATCGCCGAACTCGACGCCCATCTCCTGGGTGTTTCCGGTGTCGTTGTCTGCCATCGATAATCCCTCGTTTGGATCGACGCCGGGGCGATATAAACAGTTTGCGCCCCTTATATACTGCTGTGGCGTCCACCGCCGGATATGCACCTCGCCGACGCCACCTGGACCGACGCCGACGCCACCGATACCGACCTCGCACTCCTGCCCGTGGGCTCGACCGAGCAACACGGCCCCCATGCTCCCCTTGAAACGGATACCATCACCGCCCGCGCGGTCGCTGACGCGGCCGCCGACACGTTCGACGGTGAGGTGATCGTCGCGCCCGCGATTCCGGTCTCGATTGCCGAGGAACACCGCCA
>CAYOFZ010000007.1:0-28728 GCA_964403315.1 uncultured Halobacteriales archaeon
TCCCAGTCGGACTCGCCCCCCAGTCGTCCCACCATTCCTCCCGGTCTACGTCGTCGCCGAACAGTAGCGCGACGATGGGGACGACGACCACGTATCCGAGGATCAATGCCCCGAGCCACCAGCTCTGACCGGCAAGCAATGCGGCGAGCCAGATCCCCGTGACGACGGTTGAGGCGACGGCCGTCGCGTTCTCGCGGAGGCGTTCTCCGGGGCTGTCCTCGTCCATGATCCCGATAGTTCACCCCGCGGGCAAAAGGATATCGCCGTCATGCTCGACCCCGACCCCCGACCTCCGATGCCAGATCCTTAATATACGCAACCTAATGGGCCGGATTCCTCCCTAGGTGTTACGATCCCGGGCGATCACCGGTGCGAAACGATAACACGGAGGGCGTAGTATCCGGTCAGGACGACGAGCGCGGCGACCGACCAGACCACTTCCGTCGATCCGAGGCCGACCATCGTCACGACGAGTGCGATACCCGCCAGGGCCGCCACCGCATACCCACCCGGTACGCGAAACGCCGGCATCACGTCCGTCCGGTAGTACCGGAGGCCGACGAACGACAGGAGGTTGATGGCGTAGGGCACCCCCGTTCCGACGATAGACGAAACGACGAGTAACTCGTAGAAGTACTCCGGGAACGTCGCAAGGACACCCCCGACGACGGTCACTGCAAGGACGCCGACCCACGGGACGCCGGTCCGGTCGGATACCGACGCGAACACCGGCGGGAGCGTGCCATTGTTTCCGAGCGCGAACAGCACTCTAGCGGCGCTCAGCGTGCCGACGAGCATCGTCGTGAAGATGGCCGCGACCGCACCGATGGGAAGGAGGTAGCGAATCCAGGACACGCCGATGGCTTCGGTCGCGGCTCCGAGCGGCGTGCGAAGCGTCGCGCTTCCCGGAACGAACTCCGATCCGGGGACGACACCGTGGAGCGCAGCCACCACGGCCGTATAGAGGAGTGCGGCGACGCCCAGCGAGAGCAAAATAGCGCGCGGTACGGTGCGTGCCGGTGCTCGGATCTCAGCGACCGTAGAGGGAATCACCGTCCATGCCCCGTAGGCAGTGGTTGCGATCTGGACGGCTCCGAGAAACGCCGCCGGGCCGCCCGTAAAAAACGGTCGGTAGTTCGTCGGGGCCGCGTGGGCGAACCCCGCGGCCACGAAGGTAACGAGGACGGCGAGGAGAACCGCCGAGAGCACGAGGTTCGTGCGGTTCGTCATCTCGATGCCGAGGAGGTTGACACTGCCCGCGAGGACGACCGCGACGAGGGCGATCCCGACGGTGTGTCCGCTTGCGGCGGGAAACACGACAGCGAGGTACTCGGCGATGGCGAGCGCGGAGACGGTGATACCGAATACCCAGCCGAACGTGTAGCCGACCCCTTCGAGATAGCTCGCAAACGCGCGCACCCGACGGGAGGGGCCGAGCGTCTCGAAGGGAAACACCGCCGGCGCGCCCGCGCGAGGGAAGGCGAGCGTCAGTTCCGTATAGCAGAGCGCGATTGCCGTCATCAGGACGCCTGCGAGCGCCCACGCGAGGATCGCCGACGGTCCGGTCAGGCGACCGGTCGAGCCGGGATAGACGAAGATGGCGGAGCCGACCATGCCGCCGACGCTCAACAGGACACAATCGAGCAGGCCGAGATGTCTATCGAATCCCCCGTCCGAAGCGGAACTCATCCTGTATTCGAATACATCGCGCCGTCGGGGGTTTTCGTCCTCGGATGCCGGAAAGACTCAACGGTACTCGCATTTTTGGGCAACCCTGAGGGGTATCAGGGTTCGTGAATGGAATACCGATGGTTGTATTCGTTGAGGTCCGATCCGTCCGACGCGGTCAGAGTCGTTTCGAGACATACGGGCCGTCCTGATGATAGCCGAGCTTGTTCCGGTAATACTCGCGGGCTCCAATACCGGAGATAACACTTACTTTCTCGAAGCCGGCGTCGCTAGCGAGATCCTCGGCGGTTTCCATCAGTCGGCGGCCGTAGCCCTTGTGTTGCCAGTCGGGATCGCTCCGACCGCCCATCGCCACTTCGTTGCCGTAGACATGGAGTTCGCGCACGAGGGCGGCGTTGTCGAGTTCGCGCCGAACCGGATCCGAAGGGAATCGCAGCCGACAGAATCCCACGAGCAGGTCGTTGTCAGGGTCCTCGAAGCTGATGAACTGCTCGGTGCCGCTCGCGGCCTCGTATTCGAGAACGTCGAGTTCGACTGACTCTGGGTTTTCGTCGTTCATTCCGACTTCCCGACACCGGATGCAATCACACGACCACCCGTGTTCGTCCATGCGCTTTCGGGCGAGCTGACGGAGATTGGACTTCCAGACGCCCGCGTCGATGAAATCCGCCGGGATGTCCCGTTGAACCCGCTGGAGACGAACGTATTTGGGGAGCATGGATTTGATCTCCGCGATCAACTCGGCGGCCTGCTCGTTGGTCAGCGGGTCGAAGTCGTCGCGTCGCCACATGTCGTAGGTGCGGGTGCCCCGGACGATGAGGTTGGGATAGATCTTCAGGTAGTCGGGCCGCCAGTCGGGATCGGAAAAGAGCTGGCGGAAGTCCTCGAGGCACATTTCCTCGGTCATGCCGGGTTGGCCGGGCATCATGTGAAAGCCGACCTTGAACGCCGAATCCCGGAGCCGGCGGTTGGCATCGATGCTTGCCTGCGCGCCGTGGCCGCGGTGCATCTCGCGGTTGATCCGTTCGTAGGTGGTTTGGACGCCGACCTCCACCTTGGTCCCGCCCAGATCCAGCATCCGGTCGATCTGCTCGGGATCACACCAGTCCGGCTTGGTCTCGAAGGTGGTGCCGATGTTGCGGATGTTTCCGGTCTCGTTTTCGGCGATCACGTCCTCCAGATACTCGAACTCGTATTCTTCGGGATCCTGGGCGAAACTCTCGCTCTCGGCTGGTTCGGGCTCTTTCGAGGGGTCGTAGTCGTTCATCGCTTCCAAGGCGCGCTTGACGAACCACTCCTGGTAGTCATGAGAACGGGCGGTCATCGTCCCGCCCATGAGAATGAGTTCGACCTTGTCGACGGGGTGGCCAATCTCGCGGAGTTGCTCCAATCGGAGTGTAACCTGTCCGTAGGGGTCGTAGTCGTTCTGTTCGCCCCGGGCGGCGGCGGGTTCGTGGCCGGTGTAGCTCTGGGAGCTGTCGAACTCCGAGGCGGGGCCGCCGGGACAGTATAGACACTTCCCGTGGGGGCACATCTGTGGCGAGGTCATGATCGCCACCGGCGAGACGCCCGAGGCGGTCCGGACGGGTTTGCGCCGCAGGACGGCTTCGGCCTCCTCGCGGCGCTCGTCGGGCGCATGCGAGAGGATATCGGCGTTCGTGGGAACCTTCGGCGAGGAGTACTCCGAGCACACCTCCAGCTTGGCGGATTCGACGTCCTCGCGGTCGAGGTCGCCGTCGACGACCCGGCGGGCGAGTTCCTCACAGGTCCGCTCGAACGCCTCCGTCTCGGCGGGCTCGGCGTCGGTGTCGGTGCTCATTCGCTCATCGAAGGTCGGCGACTGAATCGAATAAGGATGTCGGCCTACGCCGTGGTCGCCAGATCGGCGGCGACCTCGATGGCGGCCTCACGGACTTCCTCGCGTTCGCCGACCAAAAAGGACAGCCGGCCCCGCCGGACCCCGGAGGTGACGACGCCGCCCTCGGGCACGCGGTCGCTCACACGCTCGCCGAGTTCGCGCCTATCGATAGGTTCGGTGCTCCGGACCTGCAGGTCGGCCTCGTCGATGCCGATGGTGACGAGATCGTCGTACTCTCCACGAAGCTTGCGGTGCAGGGCATCGAGCAACAGTGTCGTCGGCGGGAAGTCGAAGCGGTGAGTGAAGGCGTCGGTATCGAGGACGGCGACGTGGACGCCGTCGATCTCGCGGTCCTCGACGTGGGGACGGACGGTATCGAGTTCGTCGCCCAGCTTCGCGCGGAACTGCTCGCTGACGTGGGACGCGAGGCTGCGTACGTCCTCGTCGCCCGCGAACAGCAGATCGGCGATGAGTTCGCGTTTGTCCTCGTAGGCCTGATAGTAGGCCTCCAGTGCGACGGCCTCCCGGAGTTCGCGGGTCGCGTCGGTGTCGTAGTCGGCCCTGGCGGCGAGATCGTCGTAGGCCTTCGGAGCGCCCTCCCAGTAGCTCACCGCCGGCAGGTGGGCGATCTCCTCGCGGATGTCGTCGTTGACCCCGATTGCAACGTTTGCCGCGAGCGCGGTCGTCGTGAGCGCGTCCGATTCCTCGGGGACGACGCCGTCGGCGAGGTTCTCGGTCTCGAAACCGGCATCGGCATCGATCACCAGCCGGTCGACGTCATACACATCGAGCAGTTCGATGCCGTCCTCGGATTCGGCGGTGCTGCCGGTGTCGGCGAGCACGACCAGTGGGAGTTTCTCGTCGTGGCGCGCGCGGTTGTCGAGCATCCGGCTGACATCGCTGGTCGCGGCGGCCATGTCGTAGTCCTCGTCCTCCAAGGGCTGGCGGTCGAAGTAGTGGTACTCAGCGTCGGCCCGGTCGTGTTCCTCGCGGACCAACGGCAAGGCGGCGCGTTCGATGGCCGCGCCGGCGACGTAGCCGTCGGCGGTGGCGGTGTGGCGAACGACGACGGGCCGTGACTCGATTATTGCCCGACGGATCGCGCCCGCTGCGTCGGCGATCTCCTCGTCGAGGGCCGCGACCGCCGACGGCGGATCGTCGGCGAGGGGGCTGACCTCACCGGGATGGGCCCGGGTGGCCAGCGCCTCGTCGAGGCGCTCGGCGACGGCGTCGGCGTCGGCGTTTTCGAGGGGTTTGAGCGATTCGGTCTCGATCTGGAGGCCGTCGTGGCGGCGCTCGACCTCGCCGGTCAGTCGGATGAGGTCACCGACCTCGATCTCGGGGTAGGCGCGCACCCCGGCTTCCTTGAAGGCAGCACACTCGACGACGCCGGTTTCGTCACGCACCTCGAAGATCGTCGGGCCGCCGGTCTGGCGGACATCGACCACGCGACCCTCGATGCGGACGCGCTCGCCGACCGATTCGTCGAGCGTGTCGGCGGTGATCCGTTCGGGTGGGCCCGATCCGACGGGCTTGGATTCGAGCGTCGTTGCCCCGCCGTTCGCCGAGGCGGTTTCGGTCCGTGTTTCTCCGCCAGGTTCCGGTGCAGGTTCGGATTCGGGTTCCGGTTCAGCCCCGGATGTGGACGATTCTTCCTCGGGGAGGCGGTCGCCCTCCGGATCATCGATGACCACGCCCCGGAACTCCTCGGGGGACTGGCGGATCGACCACGAGAGGTCGACGTTGCCGTTGTCCTGGACGCCCGTCACCTGCACGTAGACGGTGTCGCCCCGGTCCCAGTCGAGGCTTTCGAGGCGTTTGTCGAGTTCGCTGCGGTGCAACAGTCCCGTGACCACGTCGCCGACATCGACGAACACGCCGAAGTCGGCGAAGCCATCGACGGTACCTTCATAAAACCGGTTCGAAGTGAGCTGTTCGGATCGCTCGCCCGTGAACCTGAACGCGACGTCCTCTTGGTGTGAACGACAGACGACTCCATCGATGGGAGTGCCACAGATGATACAGTTACCCATTTGGATAGATGGAGTGGTCCCGCACTAAAACGGTTGTCGAAACCGTATCACTCGAACGCCGGGCTTTCGTCTTCGAGTCGTTCGATCCCCTCGCGCAACTGACGGGCCTGTTCGGGAAACAGCGCGACCTGTAGTTCGTTGCCCTCGTCGTCTTCGAAGACGCATTTGATTCGCTTGTCGCCGAACTCCCGTGCAGTGGCGTCCTCGACGTCGAACAGTTTCACAGTCGCAGCCGTGTTCGCCGGACCGACGTTTTTGATCGCGCCCTCGTCGAGTTCCAGCATGAACGAATCGAGTTCGAGCGTGAGCACACCGGGCCCGTTGGTCCCCCACGGTTAAATGATGTACCACGCCCGCAGGAAGGTTTCGAGCGCCTCGAACCCACTGAACCCGATCCCGAAGACGATGCCGGCGGGGATCGCCGCGAGCACCGCCGCCCGATCCCGCGGGACAGCATGGAGTTCAACCATTCCAAGGATTAGCAGGACGGTCCCGTAGCCGGTCGCAACCGCCACCACGAGCGGGTCGGGAACGCCGACGAACACACAGGGCGCGCTCGCATAGCCGAGTAGCTGTACCGTCTCGCTGACTCCGGCCCGGTCGGGTGCGAACACCATCAACAACACCGTCAGAAAGGCCGCGATCAGATGCAGCACAAGCGGCGCGACGAGGGTTACGATCACCGCGAGCACGAGCGCGACCGAAAGCGCGCGCCGGCCGCCGAAGGTCGGGTAGGCGCTCCCGAAAACGGTCTGGCCGGTGAGCGCGAGCCGGAGCACCGACGCGACCAGTACCACACCCATCGCAAATACCAGCCCGGGGGCCTGATCGCCCGGGGCGACGCCCGTCCGGAAGAACTGCCGGGGTCGGACGAGCACCTCGATCCACGCCCGGACGACTGCCCGGGGGCCCCGCGTGCGTCCACCCGTCGGGTTCTCGACCCACTGTGTCACATCCGGACTACTCGTCGGGGCGGGTATGAGGGTTGCCATCGTCGCGTGGGGCTCACCCACGATCTACCCGAGCCTAGGGGCCGCGCGGCGCAGTTCCGTGGCAAGGACGTCCCAGTTGAGCAGGACGAACCCGACGAAGATGACGAGAAATCCGATGAGGGTTGCGGAGGTGAGTGCCGAGCCGAGAACGAGCCACCCCGAGACCGACGCGATGATGGGCACGACATACGAGACGAGGTTCGTCCGAACGGGGCCGACGGCATCGAGCAACGGGAAGTACGCCCCGTAGGCGACCGCGGTGCCGCCGACGCCGAGGAATCCCACGGCAGCGAGCAGTCCTGGACTCATCGTAACGTTCGAGACGCCACCACCGCCGCCGACGGCGGCTGTCGCATGCAGCGTTACCGCGCCGAAAACCATCGCCCAAGCGGCCCCGGAAAGCGTCGAAATCGTCGGCTCAGTCCTGCGCGAGAGGACGCTTCCGAACGCGACGCTACAGGCCGCGAGAAACAGGAACGCGACGCCCCGGAGTTGTGACCCAATGTTTCCCGGGTTTGGTTGGGCGACGATGGCGACGCCGACCAACCCCAGGACGAACCCGACCGCCTCCCGCGTCGAGACGCCCTCGTTCACCAGGAAAACGCGCGCGGCTCCCGCCGAGAGCACGGGATTGAGGCTATAGACGATAGCAGCGAGGCCACTCGAAGTGTACTGTTGGCCGAGCAGGAGAAACGCGTTGTTCAGTGCGATGATGAGAAACGCGCTGATCAGGAGGTATTCGATATCATCGCGCGTTCGGGGGAGCCAGTCCCCTCCCGCGAGCGCGATGTAGACAATGAGGATCACTGCGGCGATATCGAACCGAAGGCCGGCGTAGAAGATCGGTGCGAGACCCGCTTCGAGGCCGAATTTCATCGACGGGTACGACCCACCCCACCCGAGCGCGACCAGCAAGAACAGTCCGACGTACCGATAGCGAGTCACGCTCGCGGATCTGGCTTTCCGAGCCAAATGGTTTCGCGTCGCGGAAACGGATCGAACGCGACTGCTGATGCCGATCCGACAGAATTCTCTGTCTCAAACCACTATATTTATTATTGACTCCATGGAATAGATAGTAATATTTCATGGGAAATATTATGAAAACAACACGAACCACGTCGAACGCGAAACTACTCGCCCTCGTTGCGGTGATCTTCTCGGTTGCGCTCGCCGGCTGTGCGGGCTGGGGAACCGGTGCTCCCGCGAACGCGACCGAGAACGAGGGGACTACCGGTACGGATACCCCGAACGAAACCCCCGATACCGGCGAGGAGGCCGCTACCGACGGCGACAGTAGTAGCGGTAGCACCGATAGTAGCGATAGTGACGCCGACGAATCGACCGGCATTAACGAAGCGAACACTACGGACCCACAGGAGCAGGACACGTCCGGCAGCGGTGATGAACCCGATAGCAGTACCAGCGATGGGTCCGAGGTCAGTGAGGATACCGAGGGGCGTTCCGGATCAAATAGCGATACCGACGCCACGGACACGGACGACAGCGCTGACACCACCCGGACTGACGATCAGTCCGCCGACACCGGCGACGGCGATGGCGATAGTTCCGACGAGGACGTGTCGGATGAGTACACACAGGACAACAGCGAGCAATCCACGGACGGTAACGATACTGACAACAGTAGTTCCGCCGACGACCAGGATACGGATACGGGCGGCGATGACGGATCGGATGACGACGAAAACAACGGGGAAAACACCACCGACGACGGCGACAACACCGGTGACGCGAACACCAATCAGAGCGGCGACAACAACGATGATACCGACACTAACGGCGATGAAGACGACGGCAGTGAGGACGATACTGAAAACGAAACGGACACCGAAGTAGAACCGGAAACTCACACCCTGACGGTTGTGGTCGGGGAATACATGCCGGTCACGGACCTCCCGATCACGCTTGAACGCCTCTCGGATGGCGCGACGACAACGAACAAAACTGATAGCTATGGCACGACCGAGTTCACCGTCACCGACGGCGAGTATCGCGTGTCGGGGACGGACCCGAACGGTAATGAGGCCGAAAAGACGGTGACGATCAGCGGTGAGGACCGGCGAGTCACGCTCGGAGCGCTCGAACAAGAGTGGCCCGACACCCACACGCTCACCGTGCAAGTCGTTGATCAGGATGGCGATCCTGTCGAGGGTGCGGTCGTCTCAGGCCTTGGTGATCGCCTCCCGAGTGGCGCTGATGCGATGGCGCAGAATGAGACGAGCGAGAACGGCGTCGCCGAACTCTCCGTCTGGGGAGATATGTCGTATACTATCGACGGGAGAACCGAGAACGCCCAGTCCGATCCACAGGATATCAGCATCGACGGCGATACCGAGACAACGATCACGCTCAATATCCCCGATAGCGCTCGCACTCCCGAGGAAACGGG
Source organism: uncultured Halobacteriales archaeon (assembly GCA_964403315.1). GTDB lineage: Archaea > Halobacteriota > Halobacteria > Halobacteriales > Halalkalicoccaceae > CAYOFZ01. The sequence goes on from CAYOFZ010000007.1 coordinate 8,983, forward strand.
CAACGAGACCGGGGTTGGAAACGACACGAACAGCACAAACACGTCCGCATCCCCCGCTCTCGCGGCGTAGCCTGCTGCTACTCGTTCTCGGACAACACTACCCCCGAATTCACCACAACCGCGAGAAGAGTCCGCGTAGCCAAGACCACCGAGCCAGGAGAGCCGTCTCGCCCATCGAATCCGCCATCAGGTGAATCGTACACGGATTAGAATCGAGTCGTGTGATTATGGATTATTGAATGAATGTACTAATTACATAAATTTATATAAAATAATTTGAAAACTATCCGTTATATGATGGATAATATATCTAATAGGCGGATAAATCACCTCGGATACGAGATCTCCCGATATGTTTATACAATCGCGTCACGAAGTATCACTCACGTGGATGCATGCACGATCTGACAGGCTTTCAGCGGGACTTGCTCTATGCCATCGCCGGGGAGGAACAACCACACGGACTGGCGATCAAAGAGGAACTCGAAGCGTACTACGAAAAGGAGATCCACCACGGACGATTATACCCGAACCTCGACACCCTGGTCGATAAAGGACTGGTCGAGAAGGGCCAGCGCGACCGCCGGACGAATTTTTATGCGCTGACCCGTCGGGGTCGCCGCGAGATCGAGGCTCGCCGGGAGTGGGAGTCCCGATACGTCGATCTGTAGAGCGGAGTCGTTAACAGGGGGAGCGATCAAGGAGGCGCGTGACCGGCGTTGTTGTGTTGCAGACGGTGGCGCTCGACGGGGCGCTCGTCCGCATTCTGTTAGCGGGAGCCCTCGGACTGTTTCTCGGTCTCGAACGCGAGTGGTCGCACAAATCCGCCGGCATCCGGACGTTTTCGCTGATCAGCCTGCTCGCGGCGGTGTTTACGATCCTCGACCGACCGGCCCTGCTGGTCGTCGGGGGCGCGCTCGTGGCCATTCAGGGAGTGTTGCTCGCGGTCCGGGGGGTGTTGGCCGACGATGCGGGGCTTTCGCTGACCACCGCGGTGTCGATGCTCGTCGCCTACGGAATCGGCGTGCTCGTCGGAACCGGGCTGTTCCTCGAAGGCGTGACCGTGGCCATCCTCTCGTCGCTGTTGCTCGTCTTGAAACGGGAACTGCACAGTTTCGCGTGGGGGCTGACCCGGGAGGAACTCCGTTCGAGTGCCGAGTTCGCGGTGCTTGCGTTCGTCATCTACCCGTTGCTTCCCTCGGGATCGATCCCGGTCGGCGCGGCCGGCGTTTCGGTCGCGGTCGAGCCTCGGGTGATCTGGCTGATGGTCGTCACCGTCGCGGGGATCGGCATCGCTAACTACGCCATCGTCCGCACGTACGGCGGTCGGGGCATCGCCGTTACCGGGTTTTTCGGTGGACTGGCCTCCTCAACCGCCGTCGTCGGGACGATGCTCGATCACGTCCGCCAGCGCCCCGAAACCGCCTCGTACGCCGCAGCGGCGATCCTGCTTGCCGACGCGGCGATGGCGCTTCGCAACCTCGCCATCGCGATGGCGTTCACGCTCGAAGATCCGCTGTTCGGCGGGATCGTTCCCCTCGGGGCGGTGGTCGTGGGGAGTGTCGTCATCGCCGGAGTCATCGCCGACTGGGACGAGGAACTCGAAATGGACCTCGAAAGCCCGTTCTCGCTTCGCAACGCGCTGGGGTTCGGGGCGATCTTCCTGTTGATCGTCGTCGGAGGGACGGTCGCCGAAGCGTATCTGGGCACCGCCGGCTTCTATGCGACCGCGGTGCTGTCGGGGTTGGTCTCTAGCGCAGGAGCGGTGATTTCCGCGGTCGTTCTGTATCGAACGGGAGCGCTCGCTCACGATGTGACGGTCATCGCCATCCTGCTGGCGACCGCCGCGAGCATCGTCGTCAAGGCCGTACTGGCGGCCGCCAGCCCGAACCGCGCGTTCGCCCGGCAGGTTGCGGTCTGGACCGGTGTGTTGCTCGTCATCACTGCCGTCTCGACGCTGGTCGTCGTGTCATAACTGACTCGCTTGGATCCCGATCACCACGCAATTTGAACCAGCTCCAAGCGGCGGCCTCGATTCGGGTTCGCCCCATTCGGCGAACCCGAATCGAATGGGGAAAGGCAGGTCCACTTAGAGCAGCCGCTCAATCGAGCGGCTGCGGGGCGGTCCTGGCGGTTATAAAAAGGGCGAACAGATAGCGCGGAACCTCCGGTTCCACGGACCATGCGAACGGGCCTTCGGCCCGTGAGCAGAGGCCACCACGGAGTGAGGGCTTTTCAGAACTGGTACCGCCGGTCGTCGTTGGTCGAGGACTGGGGGACGTCCATCCCGCCGGTCATCTCATCGTAGGTCATCCCCGAGAGGTATTCGTCGTAGGTCACGTCGTAGCCCTGCCGGAGATGCAGATCTAGCTGTCCGGTATCGGTCGTCGATTGGAACAGGAGGTGGATCGCCCGGCGAACGAGGTCGTCGGTGTCCTCGGGGCCGAGGGCCGCCCGAAGGAGCGCGAGTTCGGTTTTGCTCTGTCGGTCGAGCGCAACTGAGAGGTCGTTGTCGAGATCGGCGTAGGTCGCGTCCACATCGTCGGTGAGGTCGTCGAGTCCCATGGCGGGTGGGTGGACGCTCCGAGGGATACGGGTTTCGACTACAGTTCCTGTTCGGTCGGTCGGATCAGGATCTCGTTGACATCGACATGTGCGGGCTGGGTGACGGCATACCGGATCGCCCGGGCGATGTCCTCGCCTTCCAGCGGCGTCATGGATTCGAGCATCTCCTCGTTTTCTTCCCTTGCGTCCTCGTCGGGGATGTGCTCTTGGAGTTCGGTGTCGACCGCGCCGGGTTCGATGCTGGTCACCCGGATGTCGTCGTCGAGGGTCTCCTGGCGCAGCGCTTCCGAGAAGGCGGTGACGCCGAACTTCGAGGCGTTGTACGCGCCCGAGCCGGCGTAGGCCTTGCGCCCGGCGACCGACGAGAGGTTGACGACGTGGCCGGCCTCGCTTTCCTTCAACAGCGGGAGGGCCGCCTGCGTCGTATCCATCAGCCCGAGGACGTTGACATCGAGCATCTGCTCCCAGTCGTCGGTATCGGCGCTTTCTATCGGCGAGAGCAACATGACGCCCGCGTTGTTGATCAGGACATCGAGGCGGCCGTACTCCTCCTCGACGGTGTCGATCAACTCGCGGATCTGGTCCTCGTCGGTGACGTCGGTCTCGACCGGAAGTGCATCACCGCCGGCGGTTTCGATGCGGTCGGCGAGCGCGTTGAGGTCCTCGGATCGGCGGGCGGCGAGGACGATGCTCGCGCCCTCGTCGGCGAGCAGTTCGGCGGTCGCCTCCCCGATTCCCGAGGAAGCTCCGGTGACGAGCGCGACCTGTCCGTCGAGCGCGTCACTGATGGCTGTCATCGAGTGTGCATAGCCGCGTCGGCTGAAAAAGGGGCGCGCTCGGAGCAACGCTGACCGTTTCAGGGGTGTTAGCGCGTGCACGGGTGAGCCTGCGAACCGCGGGGACTAAACGGACCAGGCCGGTAGTTCAGGACGATGACCGACGCTGCGGCGTCGATACCGGACGATACCGAAGCGATCCGGCGGTCGTTGATCGACTGGTACGAAACCGACCACCGGGAGTTTCCCTGGCGGCGCACCGACGATCCCTATGAAATCCTCGTCTCGGAGGTGATGAGCCAGCAGACCCAACTCGACCGCGTCGAGGAGGCGTGGTCGGCGTTTCTCGACCGGTGGCCGACCATCGAGAACCTCGCGCGGACGGATCGCGCCGAGGTGGTCGGGTTCTGGACCGACCACCGGCTCGGCTATAATAATCGCGCGAAATACCTCCATGAGGCTGCTCGACAGGTAGTAGAGGAGTTCGACGGTGAATTCCCCGAGACGCCCGCCGACCTCCAGGACCTCCAGGGCGTCGGCCCCTACACCGCCAATGCGGTGGCGAGTTTCGCGTTCAACAACGGCGATGCCGTGATCGATACAAACGTCAAGCGGGTGCTCTACCGGGCGTTCGATGTCTCTGACGACGATTCGGCCTTCGAGGAGGCAGCGGGCGAACTCATGCCCGCAGGCGAATCGCGGATCTGGAACAACGCGATCATGGAACTCGGCGGCGTGGCCTGCCGGAAGACACCCCGCTGTGATGAGGAGGGGTGTCCGTTCCGGGAGTGGTGTTCGGCCTACGCGACGGGTGATTTCACCGCTCCGGACGTACCCGAACAGTCCGCTTTCGAGGGAAGCCGCCGACAGAAACGCGGGCGGGCGATTCGTGCGCTGAAAAATCACGAAGAACTCGCGCTGTCGGAGCTCGGGCCCCGCGTCCGGGTCGATTATGGTGGCGAGCACGGCCCCGAGTGGCTCCTCGGGTTGCTTTCCGATCTCGAAGACGACGGACTGGTCGAGATCGAAAACGGCGATGAAACAGTTGCTCGGTTGCGGCAGTGAGCGGTGGTGTCGTTCGTGCATCTCTCGGCCGAAGCTAGCCGTAGCTGGTTGTTGCCGTGAGTACAACGGATAGAAGCAATCCACGCAGGGATGAAAAAGCCCCGCGTGACTGCTTGCCGCCCTGAATTGGTCCCCGCTGACGCTTCGGCCCTCCAAAGCGAAGCGTCACCTAACTCATTACGCCAAAAGGCCTTAAATGCAGCGATACCGGTCGGATCGATTAGATGTGTTCCTCTTCAAGTACCCAGCCTAGCGCGCGTTTGTACCGTGTGAACATCTCTCTGACACCCTCGTGGCGCATTTCCTCGCTTTCGAGCTGTTCTTCGAGGAACTCGTACTGCTCGCGGACCTCCTCTTGGGAACGCATACCGTTATCTGTGGGCGCAAGCCACATTATACGCTCGGCCACACGGTTTTGCCCGTAGAGCCGGAAACGATTCCATGGAGATCCGCGGCAACCGCGAGTGCAAGGACTGTGGCGCACGCTGGTCGTACTACGATACCGGCGAGGTCGCCTGTCCCGAGTGTGGAAGTCTCCGCAGCGTTGGCGTCGACGACGACCGCCAGCTTCACACCGACAGCGCCGTCTCGCTCGATCTCGATCCCATCAAGGGTCGGCTCGCGGATCGCCCGCTCGCCGACACCGCCGAGGAAACCACGGATCGCTGCCGAGCCTACATCCGCAAACGGGGGTTCATCGACGCGGGTGAACTCGAAGAACTCGACGAGACGTACCTCATCGCAAGCGAACTCCGCCACGCGATGGGGGCCTACGAACGCTCGCTTTCGGCGGGGTCGCTCGATGAGGGGACTGACGACGCCGAACAGCTGTATCTCCTCTCGTTGCTCGATACCGACCGTCCATCCGTCGACCGGGTTCCCGACTCGCTCGCGTCAGCTCGCGGCCTCGCGTACGCGGACGCGGTCGAGGCCTACCGAAGCGACCTGCTGGAATGGCTCGACGCGAACGACGAGGAGTTTCCGAGCGTCCGGACCGCGCTCGGACGGCTCGACGATCACGTCCGCCGGGTCGAGGCGCTCGACGGGAACGTCGAACCGGCCACCGCCGAGCGCCTCGTCGAGATCACGCGCGAGATCGGCCGATACCTGCGCGAGGGCGACGAATCCGCGCTCGCACGCGCGGAGGATCGGCTGGATTCGCTCGCCTAGGGGAGATCGACAGCGACGCCCTCGATCTCGGCGGCGGCCTTGACGCCGTTATAGAGCAACATCGCCCGGGTCATCGGCCCGACTCCGCCGGGGACCGGCGTGATCACCGCCGCCCGCTGGCGGGCGCTCTCGAACTCGACATCGCCGACGAGTTCGTACCCCTTCTCGGTGTCGGCCTCGACTCGGTTGATACCCACGTCGATGACGACCGCACCCTCCGCGAGCATCGAGTCGTCGATCAGTTCGGGTACCCCTGTGGCGGCGACGACGATGTCGGCCTCGCGGGTTTTCGCCCCGAGGTCCTCGGTCCGGGAGTGACAGACGGTAACGGTGGCGTTGCCGCCTTCGGCTTTCCCGATCAAGAGGTTCGCAAGCGGCTTGCCGACGATCTCCGAGCGACCGACGATGACCACGTCCTTGCCCTCAGGATCGACCTCGGCCGCTCCGAGCAGTTTCTGGACACCGTGGGGCGTGCAGGGTTTGAATCGCGGATTCCCGGCGACGAGTCGGCCGACGTTCTCGGGGTGAAAACCGTCGACGTCCTTCGCGGGATCGACCTGTCGGATCACTGTGCGCTCGTCGACGTGATCGGGGACCGGCATCTGGACGAGCAGGCCATGCACCGCGGGATCGGCGTTGAGTTCCTCGATGGTATCGAGCAGCTCCTCGGCGGGGGCCTCGGGATCGACCTCGATGTGGATTCCGTTGATACCGACCTCCTCGCAGTCACGCTGTTTCATCGACACATAGGTCTCGCTTGCGGGGTCGTCGCTCATCAGGACGGTCGCCAGTCCCGGGGTGACACCGTGATCGGCAAGCGTCCCGACACAGTCGACGAGATCGTCGCGGAGGTCACTCGCAACGGCGTCGCCGTCGATGATCGTCGTCATGCCCGACGGTCGGGTCCCGATACCCTTCAACCCCCGGATACGTGTGTATATCCGTTGTCGAGACCCGAAATTCCCTCATAATCGTTTATACATGCGACGGTCGAGGGAGGAATTAAGCACGTGTCCGTCGATAGCTTCGAAACGGGCAATCATGTCGGACGACACCAAAACCGACGGTAGCAACGAATCGAATTCGAGTCAATCGATTCTGCATGGGGTCGTTCGCGCGCTCCAGGGCGGGCTGTTTGCGACGGTGGTGATGACTGCATTCCGGCTGCCGATCATGCGGTCGCTGCCCCCGACGGCGAACTTCTGGGCGAAGTACATCGGTAACGGTCATCCCGAGGAGTACCACGGTATTGGCCTACTGTTACATCTCGGGTACGGTGCCGGCGCGGGTGCGGTCTTCGGTCTGCTGTACGCGACGTTCGATGTGTTTCCCGGAACTTCGACCGAGGCCCGCGGCGTGATCTGGGGCGGAATCTATGGAATCTCGCTGTCGATCTTCGGCGAATACGCCCTCATTCGAGGGATGCTCGACATGGATCTCGACGGGGACACCGCGACGATCTTTCATACGGGACACGCGATCTACGGGATCGCGCTCGGCGGTTGGGTTGGCTCGCGAATGAATTTCGCACAGTCCTACGAGGAGTACGAACACACCGGTTGACCAACAGAGCCTACGGGCCCGCGACCATAGGTCGGGTATGGTCCGGAAACTCCCACCCCGGCTCGTCGACTGGACGATCTTCGGGCTGGTCTGTTTCGAGATCGCCTCCGGGCTGGTGAGTCTCACGCTCGGCCGACCCGACTACCGCTGGCTATTTTACGCCCACGGAGCCGCGGGCCTGTCGCTCGTCGTTCTCCTGTTCTGGAAGCTCCGGCGGGTGCGTCGCCGGATCACCGACCTCTCGTTGTGGGATCGCACGACGCCGGTGTCGATCCTCGCCGCGCTGGTCGCCATCGGCGGGCTTGCGACCGGGGTTCTGTGGACCTTCGGCATCCACATGCAGGTGCTTCGGTGGGAGTTCCTCATGGTTCACATGGCGCTCGGCGTCGTGCTCGTCCCGCTGGTCCTCATCCATCTCGTCGGGCGATTCCGACCGCCGAGCCGAACGGACTTCGAAGGCCGGCGCACCGCGCTCACGTATCTCGGGCTCGGGATCGCCGGCGCGCTCGCCTGGCGCGCCCAGAGCGTTATCAACCGGCTGTTCGATACCCCGGGTGCGGATCTGCGGTTCACCGGCTCGCGCGAACGTGGGAGTTTCACCGGTAATTCCTTCCCCACGACCAGCTGGGTCCTCGATGATCCCGATCCGGTCGATCCCGACGAGTGGACGCTGTCGGTCGGCGGGGCGACCGGCGAATCCCTTGAACTCACCTACGACGAGATCGCACCCGAAGACCGCGAGCAGGCGATACTCGACTGTACAAGTGGCTGGTACTCGGTGCAGGACTGGACGGGCGTGCGCGTGGGCGATCTGCTGGATACGGTCGATTCCGACGATAGCGCGGGGTACGTCCGGTTTCGCTCGGTGACGGGGTATCGCTGGAGCCTGCCCGTCGAGGAGGCCCGCGAGGTGCTTTTGGCCACGCACGTCGATGGTGAAGTGATCAGCCACGGCCACGGGTTCCCGCTCCGGGTCGTCACACCCGGGCGGCGGGGGTTTCAGTGGGTCAAATGGGTCGAGAGCGTCGAGGTCCGAGAAGAGTATGACTACGAGCAGTGGATCGTCATCTTCACGAGCGGGTTTACGTAGCTCACAGATCGTTTTCGAGGACGATCTTGCCGACGCCCTCGCCGGCTTCGAGCCGGCGGTGGGCCTCACCGACCTCGCTGAAGTTGAAGCTGCGCTCGTCGAGCAGCGGTTCGAGGTCGCCGTCATCGACCATCTCAGCGATCTCACGCAGTTCATGACCGAGACGGGCCTGCCACTCGTCCTGCAGGATCGGCAGGATCGCGAGCACGACATCGAGCGAGAGGGCGTTGACGTGCATCATGCTCAGGTCCTGGGTCGAACTCGACTCGGTCGTGACGACCCGGCCGTAGGGCCGAACCGCCTCGAAGGCGGTCTGGAGGTGATCGTCGCCGATCGGATCGAAAACGACGCCGAAGCCCGCGTCGCCGGTGTGGGCGGCAACGTACTCCTCGACCGATTCGCTCGTGTAATCGACGGTGGCGTCCGCACCGAGGTCCGTTGCGATGTCACGTTTCTCCTCGGTTGAGCCGGTTGCGACGACCCGAGCGCCGGTTGCGCTCGCGATCTGAACGCCGACGTGGCCGACCCCACCCGAGCCGCCGTAGACGAGCACGGTATCCTCGGCGTCGATATCCACGTTGTCGATCAGCATCTCCCAGGCGGTGAGCGTGACCACCGGGAGGGTGGCGGCCTCCGAAAGCGAGAGCGATTCGGGTGTGGGCGCGATTGTGTCGGCGTCGGCGGTCATGTACTCGGCGAGCGCGCCAGGGTGGCCCGTGACGCCGCCGGGCATACCGTAGACCTCGTCGCCGGGTTCGAATTCGGTAACGTCGTCGCCGACGGCGTCAACGGTGCCGGCGACGTCACAGTGGAGGATCGCGGGGAACTCGGGGGCGAAATCGGGGAGGTCACCACGCCGGATCTTGTAATCGACCGGGTTGACGCTCGAGGCCGCGACCGCGATGCGCACTTCACCGGGCCCGGGCTCGGGCGTCTCGACCTCGCGCGTTTCGAAGACGTCCGGCTCGCCGAACTCGTCGATCATTCGCGCCTGCATACTTTCGGATTCGGTCTTGCCGCAGGTGTACCTTACTGTGGCGGAAGGCGAGTGGCCATACCTCACTCGTATAGTGGGTTCGCTCGACAGAGCGCGCGCACCTCCTCGCGCACGTCTTCGTGGACCGTTTCGTCTTCAACGTTGTCGATGACGCGCGCGATACAATCGCTGACGGTTTCCATCTCGCTTTCCTCGAACCCGCGGGTGGTCAGCGCGGGCGTGCCCGCGCGGATGCCGCTGGGGTTGAACGCGCTGCGAGTTTCGCCGGGTACCGTGTTCGCGTTGAGCACGATTCCGGCGTCTTCGAGCGCGTCCTCGGCGTCACCACCGGTGACCTCGGGATGGGACTCGCGCAGATCCACGAGCACGAGATGCGTGTCGGTGCCACCCGAAACCAGCGAGAAACCGTGATCTTCGAGCGTCTCACCGAGAGTACGGGCGTTCTCGACGACCTGCTCGGCGTAGTCCTCGAACTCGGGTTCGAGCGCCTCCCGGAATCCGACGGCCTTGCCCGCGATGTTGTGCATCAGCGGACCGCCCTGTGCGCCGGGAAACACTGCCGGATCGACGTCGTCGGCGTATTCCTCGTCGCACATGATGACGCCACCGCGGCCCGCCCGGATCGTCTTGTGGGTCGAGCCGGTGACGAAATCGGCGACGCCGACGGGCGAGGGATGGACGCCCGCCGCGACCAGCCCAGTGATGTGGGCGATGTCGGCCATGTGGTAGGCCCCGACGTCCTCGGCGATCGATTGGATCCGCCCCCATTCGACCTCGCGGGGGTACGCCGAGTACCCCGAGACGACCATGTCGGGGGCGAACTCCTCGGCGTGCTCGGCTAGCCCCTCGTAGTCAATATATCCCGTCTCGGGATCGACCTCGTACTGCTCGACGTCGAACAACTGGCCCGCGAAGTTCGCGGGATGGCCGTGCGAGAGGTGGCCACCGTGGTTGAGGTCCAACGAGAGGATCTTCTCGCCCGGTTCGAGAACGGCGAGATACACACCCATATTCGCCTGCGAGCCGCTGTGGGGCTGGACGTTGACGTGATCGGCCCCCCAGAGTTCCTTTGCCCGCTCGATGGCGAGTTCCTCGACCGTATCGGCGTGTTCACACCCGGCGTAGTATCGCTTGCCGGGGTAGCCCTCGGCGTACTTGTTGGTCAGCGCGCTGCTCTGGGCTTCCATGACGGCCTCGGAGGCGTGGTTTTCGCTCGCGATCATCTGGAGGCTGGTGCGTTGACGATCTACCTCGCCTTCGAGCGCGTCGGCAACGTCAGGGTCGACCTCGCGGACGGTATCGTACTCCATGAACGTACGTTCGCCAGCCCGGTCTAAAATCTACCTCATGTCGTCAGGTAGTACCGATATTCCGCTTGCGGATTATATCATTCAAATGGTATTAATCCAACAGATCTATTATCTATTGGTGGTATCCTTCGATGTCCAAACATGATCGACTGGGAGGTGACGACGGCGGGGATTCGCGTGTCGGATCGGTGTACTGCCGTCGAGATCGCGGCTCCCGACTGGGGAGAGTTCTACGCAGGCGGAACGTTGCCACGCCCGGTCGATACGACGGTTTCCGGACAGGTATCGGAACTGGGATTCGGCACGCCGCGGGCAACCGTCACCAGTCTGAGCGACGGCGACGCCGCCATCGCCGACGAGCGGACGGACCTCCCACCGGATCGATACGTGCTCGATGTCGCCGCGCCCATCGAGACGGCAGTGTGTTTTGACGGCCCGGCGACCGTCCACGCCCCCGAGGCGTCGCTTGCGGTGTCGTTTGCGGATCGCCAGCCGATCACGCTCGGGTTTCGAAGTCAGCTTCAACAACCCCAGAGAACGGTGACGGTGCCGCCGACGCCGTCCGGCTTCGCGCGCGCGATTTCACACCTCCACGCGAGCGTCGAGACGACCGGCCCCGAGAAATCGATACCGGCGCTTCGAGGTCATCCACCCCGCATCGAGTACGGCGACGTTGCGATCCCCGAGGGAATCCGTGAAGCGACCACCGAGACGGGGATCGAACTGGTCGTGCCCGACGACCTCGAAACCGTTCTCGTGACCGCGCCGCTCGCGTACTACCTCCAAGCGACCGTGAGCGTCGAAACCGGGGCGACCCCGACGCTCAGGGCACCAGGGGTCGGTCTCGAACGCGAACTGCACGACACCGAATCGGGGATCGCGTCGCTGCTCCGGCGGGTGTTTTACTTGGATTGCTGTTGTCGGCGGTCGGGACCCTCGCTCGCGGAGCTGCCCGATCCCCACGAGGTGGGGCTCGATCCGGAGGTGATCGAGGGGGCGAGCCCGGCCCAACGACTGAACGCGTATCTCGACACCCCCGATCCGGCCATCGAGTCACGGCTGCCCGAATGGCATCTCTCGGCGTATCTCCCGCCGGACCCGGCGGTAGCACGGGCGCTACCGTTCCTGCTTGATCGACTGGCCTTGATCCACCGCCCGGAAACCACCCCGCTCGACGATAAGGAACTGCTGAAGCGGTCGTTGACGGACTTCTATCGGGGACCGAACGTCCGAGAGTCGGTTTCGATCGAGGCGGTCAGCCCCGAGGTGGGTCCCGGTCGTTCACACGCCTGGTTGGGTGAATCGGTGCCCATCGATACGTTCAACGCGACCACCGAAGCGTTCGAGAACGCACTGGAGGGACTCGACACGGACGGCAGCCTGCCCTTCGTCGTCGTCCAGAACGACCCCGAGATGGCCGACGAGTACGCAAACGTCGCGCGCATCTACGAGGAGTATGCCACGGAACTACCCATCGACGTGACCGTCCACCGCGATCTCTCCCGCGCGGGGCTTTCGGCGGTGTTCCAGCGTCCGAGCGCGTTCGTCCACTACATCGGCCACTGCGACGCCGAGGGACTACGTTGTACCGACGGCAATCTCAAGGCGGAATTGATCCCCGAAAGCAATGCCCGGACGTTCTTTCTCAACGCCTGCGGTAGTTTTTACGAGGGACAGGCACTCGTCGAGCGCGGCAGCGTCGCCGGCGGCGTGACGTTCTCGGACGTGCTCAACGAGCAGGCTGCAACCGTGGGAACGACCTTCGCGCGGTTGCTCCTCCAGGGATTCAGTATCGACCGCGCGATGGGGTTGGCGCGCCGACGGATCATGATGGGGAAAAACTACTCCGTCGTCGGCGACGGCACCCGTGTGCTGGGGGGCCGACGCAACCGCCATCCGGGGACGCTCGTCGTCGAGCGCACCGACGACGGGTTCTCGGTCGCTTACGATGTCCTCCCGAATTGGACCGCCGGCGGTTGGTACTATCCCGAGGGAGTCGACACCGACCGCCCACACCTACTGGGGACGACGACCGAATCGACGCTGGATCGCCGGTCGTTCATCGACGTGCTCGAATCCCTCGACGGACCAGTCGTCTACGACGACCGATTTTTCTGGCCCGAGGAGCTCGTCGATCACCTGCGCTCCGTCGAATAATTGGTGGTATTACCAACTATTGAATTCAATACGCTCAAAACCGACCATATGACGGTTGAAACACCAATATTCGAGAATACATCCCCGTTCTGATATACCTGTCTCTTAGCCGTTATAATTAAATACCTGTAAGAATATTGTACACTCACAACTATGGCCTCAAATTTACTCGGTGATAAGACCGAAGATATCCTTCGAACCGTGCTTGAATCCACCGATGAGACCCTGCTCGTGGTCAACCCGTCCGCGACCGCGATAGAGGATCTGGTCGATGTCGCCGGCGACGTATCGGAGGTACCACGGATCCGTCTGTTAGGTAACGAATCCACGCTCAAAGACGTGATGGATGATTTCATCCTTGCAAGCAACACCGCTGACCTGGTTGCTGAGGATACGCTGACGCTTCGTCTCCTCGAAGACGACAGCGAGAACTCGCTTCTCGTCTCGCCCGAACAGGTGGTCGCGCTGGTCGGCGTTGACGATACCGTTGCCGGTCTGACGACCGACGACGCGTCGTTCGTCGAAGTCGCGCACAATGCTTATGAAACCACGTGGGAGGATGCAGAACCGTTCAACCTTCGAACGCCACCGCTCTCGCGGGTTCGCTCGACGCTGAACGAGGAGATTGGCGAGGGCATCGAAGCCGACTTCGCTGGCGTGCTCGGTTCGCTACAGACCGCCCGCGGGGACGGCAACGGTCTCGACGAGGTGACCATCAGCCTGCTCGTTGCCGCGAAAAACGAAGTGCTGCTGTACGATATCAGTAAATGGGGTGAGGATGTCGGTATCGCCAGCAAGGCAACCTTCTCCCGAACCAAGACACGTCTCGAAGACATGGGGCTGATCGACACCGAGAAGGTCCCCATCGATGTCGGTCGCCCGCGGCTTCGCCTGAAGTTCGGCGATGATCGCCTGCGGGAAGCGAACACCGACCAGCTCGCAAGCGTCGCCCAGAACCTGCTGGGCTGATTCGGGCGGTTTTATCCCACCGCTCGTCCGATCCGGCGTATGACGATCTCCATCGGTATCGCCGGGTCCGGTTCCGCTGTGGAGGCGATCATGGCCGCCCTCGGGGATGTCGATATCCCCGTCGAACGGACCGCACTCGATGATCTCCCCGCCTATCAACTCGGAGTCGTGATCGATCGGGCGGGTGAGGACACCTTCGCGCACGCGAACGACATCCTCGCCGGGCCGTGGGTCGCGGTCGAGCTAGGTGGGATCGGCGGTCACGCCGTTACCAGCGTTTCGGCGTCCATCGCCGGATTCACACCCGAAAGCGGGTGTTATGCGTGTCTGGAAACCCGTATCGCGGCCGGCGATCCCGACACCGAACCTCCGGAGATCAACGCCCGGACGGCTCGGCTGACGGGGGCGATCGCGGGCCATGAACTCCTCGCGGCAATCGCCGGCGAGGAAACCCCGCTGTTCGGCGGGGTTATCGAACTTCCGTATACACAGCGCCGCGTGCTTCCGGTGCCGGGATGCTGTGGCGGACCACCGCCGGCACCCGAACGAACCGCTCATGAGGACCGATCCCTCGAGGAGGCGATCATGCACGCCGAAGTGGCGGTTGACGAGCGGGTCGGCATCGTCCGCGATATCGGCGAGGTGGCGTCGTTTCCCGCACCCTACTATTTGGCGACGAACACGGATACGAGCGGATTCAGCGACGCTAGCGCGGCGAGCTAGGCCGCCGGTGTCGCCGCCGACTGGAACGCCGCCTACATGAAAGCACTCGGCGAGGCACTCGAACGCTACAGCGCGGGCGTCTACCGAACCGCCGACTTCGCGTATGCCCGTCCCGACGACCGAGCGAATGCCGTCGCTCCGGAAGCGTTCGTGCGCGCGAAGGGTGACGGTACCGATACCGAAATCCCCTGGGTGAATGGTGAACGTCTCGATACTGGCGAAAAGGCCTCGTTGCCGGCGGAATTCGTCCACTTTCCGCCGCCCGAAACCCGGTTCGGCCCGACGATCACGACCGGCCTCGGACTGGGGAACTCGCCGGTCAAGGCGCTGCTTTCGGGACTGTATGAGATCATCGAGCGCGACGCGACGATGCTCGCGTGGTATTCGACCTTCGATCCGCTCGAACTCGCCGTCGCGGACGAAACCTTCAGGACGCTCGAACGGCGGGCTGCCGGCGAGGGGCTGTCGGTGACGCCGCTGTTGGTTACACAGGACATCGACGTGCCGGTCGTCGCGGTCGCGGTCCACCGCGAACACGAATGGCCGAAATTCGCCGTCGGATCCGACGCTGACCTCGATCCGGAAGCGGCCGTCCGCTCGGCACTGTGTGAGGCCCTACAAAACTGGATGGAACTGCGCTCGATGGGGCCGGAGGCCGCCACGGATCAGTCGGGCTGGATCAGCCAGTACGCCTCGTTTCCCGAACCCGCACGCGCGATCGTCGCGGTCGATGAGCAGGTCGACGCGACGGCGGTCGGGCCGACCGACCCGCCAGTAGGGACGGCGGAGTTCGATGCGGTGGTCGAACGGGTGACCGACGCGGACCTGCGTCCGTACGCCGCATGGCTGACGCCCAAGGATGTCCGCGAACTCGGGTTCGAGGCCGCGCGCGTTCTCGTGCCGGCGGCCCAGCCGCTGTTCACCCACGAGCCGGTCTTCGGCGAGCGAGCAGGAACGGTCCCCCGGAGCCTGGGCTTTGAACCCTGCCTCGACCGGGAGCCACATCCGTTCCCCTAAATGCCGAACGTCGCCCGAATGAAATCCCGGGTACCGGGTCCGAGCCCGACTGCGAGGATGGTGATCAACAGCAACATCGAGTATCGCGGACTCTCCTCGAAGATCTCGTCGTTGAACACCCAGACGACGAACACCGCGGCCCCGACTTTCACGAGCAAGAACGGCCAGGCGGTCCCGATTGCCTCCGAGACCGATGCCGGTTGGATCGCCCGTGTAACCTCGATGATCGCGCTGTTGACCACGTGCTTTGGCGTATAAGTCGGCAGACCAAAGGCCCACGCCCAGTCGAGGCTGAGAACGTTTGCGATCCCATCGACGGAATGGCCCCAGACGATGAGGATCCCCATATAGCCGGTGCCGGCGTTGACCACGGGCGCGAACCGCTCGGTCGTGACCCAGAAAACGGCGGCGATGAGGGTGGCCCCGACGAGCGTGATAGCCGGGATGGCGGGATGGACCACGAGACTACCGGTCGTCGCCCCGAGCCAGCAGAGATAGCTGACCGTCACGACGAGGGCGACGGTGCCGATAGCTGCGAGCGGGTGTTCGTAGCGCTCGACTACTTCCCATCTATCGAGGGCAACGCTTACGAGCAACGCCGCGAGGGTAACGAAAAACACCGTAAAGTAGATAAACGGACTGATGATCAGGCTGCTCCAGGGAAACGGAATCGGAGGGTTGCCGGCCTGCATCAGCGCGACGTTTGCGTCCTCGACGGTTCGGAGCGCCCCACCGAAGAGCATGAATGGAAACAGCGCGAAGAAAAACCCTTGATCTCGTCCGAGATCAAGCCGTTGTAACAGAAACATGACGCCCACCAGCGCCAACACGAGAACGATGGCGTAGCTGACCGTCGAGACGGTCGTGTATCCGGGTTCGGCGACGATACCCGCGGCCCCTCGGCACGCGCTTGCGCTGTCGAGAAGGATCGTCTCGCCGTCGATCCGCCGGGCGCAAGCCGATCCGGTTCCGTCGGCGACGACCGGCCCCCAGAAATACCGCCAGACGAACCCCGCGTACACCCGCCGAGGAAACAGAATCGAGCCGACGACGAGGGCACTGACCAACCCAAGCACCGTCGCGGCCCATGCCCGTTCGAGGTCGATCCCGTCTAACGTGTCGTCCATACCCGAGAGGGTGAGCGCGCCTGATTTCAGGGTTCCGATACGTCACGGAGCGTCCTCGCTACATCGTCCCAGTGGCTCCCCTTCCAGAATGGCTGGCCACAATCCTCACAGATCCACACCGGCTGTTCGTCGGCAGCGGGCGCGAACGCGGGCGTCGACTCGTCGGGATCGAGCCGCCGAAGCCGACCGTTACAGCGGCCACACCGGGTCGGCGAATCGAGCGCGAGCTTGTAGCCCCGCGTGGCGAGTTCTTCGAGTTGATCCCGGATCTCGCGTGATTCAAGCAACTCCGCTCCGAGCGTCGCCGTTGCGAGCGCGACGTCCCGGGTCAGCAACACCCGCCCTTCCTTGTGGGCGAGCGTTCCGAGTGCCTCGTCATCCTCGAGACCCCGGTCGAGGGCGTACGCCGTGTCGTACCCGCACATCCGAAGATACGTCACGAGCGTTCCCAGCATCGCATCGGCCAGCAGTCGTGTGTCCCCGGGTCCCGCTACATGTCTCATCGGGTCTCAAATAATATATGACCATACATAAACAAGATGGATGATGATGCACAAGGCATATACCTGGGGGTGTCAGACACACGCACGACGTGATACTCGATGACTAGACACTACCCGGACTGGCACTGTCAAACGTGTGGTAAACCGCTTCGGATCCGCCCGTGTCTCAACTGTCGACAACGCGAACGATTAGGGATACCTTCCTGAGAGGACGAACTCCACGACGTTGATACGACGAGGGTACCATCAACGGGGAACCGAACCGGAACGCAGTTCAGGCCGTCCGTTTTCGTCGGCAGAAATGCGCTAAGAGCGGCTGTTGATCACCGGTGGCATCATGAGGAACTTTGTGAGGGCAAGACGGAGCGTCTTGCCGCATCTCGCTCGGCGCGAGTGCGCCTCGCTGCAATGCGAGGGGTTCCTGCTCGGTCGCTTCGCTTCCTGCGCAGGCGTACGACTTCCCTGCCTTGCTTCGCTTCGCTCAGCAGGACCCTACGGGAGCGGATCTCGAATCCACCGACACCAGTAGCTACGAAGAGAGTGCCTGAGTAATGTTGCGAGGGCCCGCGTGGGCCGTCAATTTTGCGAGGGAAGACCGCTCCGAAGCGGGCTTCCCGCACTCGTTTGTGAGTGCGAGGGAAGGGATTCGAACCCTTGGACCCCTACGGGAGCGGATCTTGAGTCCGCCGCCGTTTCCAGGCTTGGCTACCCTCGCACGCATCGAACCACAGCCACACGGCGGCTAAAAGATTCCGGATCGCGGATCGCCGCATTCGACAGCAACGGTTAGGCACACGCGGCCATGATTGTCGAGCATGGACGAACATACCCGCGACCCCTCCGTGTCGGCCCCTACTGGCAATCCCACGGGCTGGCACGAGGGAAGGAGTATTAATGGGGAATGGACCGATGGGCTTGCGAACGGATACTGGGAACACGCCACGCTCCGGCGAGCGACCGTCCACGGCGTGGCTCTGTTCAACGATGGCGCGTACCACGAAAGCCACGACTGTTCGAAAGACGAGTGGTACAACTACGGTCACGGGACGACCGAGAGTGCGTTCCTCCATAGGATGGTGCAGGTCGCCGCCGGTGCGCACAAACACGCCGACTTCAATGACGATGGGGGCATGCGTTCGCTGTTCGAGACCGCACTCCAGTATCTTCACGGCGTGCCCCGCGACTTCTACGGCCTCGATGTCGTCGACGTGCGAACGAGGCTCGACGACGCCCTCTCGGACCCAACTGCTGTCGACGGCTGGATGATCCTGCTCGACGGTCGCCGATCCGAGGCCGGCGAGGAGGATTACGCGTACGCCGAGCGAATCGACTAAGCAGTATTACTCCTCGGACGGCGCGAACTCCACCGTCGTCAGTTCACGGTCGAGCGAACAGTACTCGTGGGGTGGATCGCCGACCACCTCGTCGATGCGGCGTTCCTCGTCGAAGTCCACGCCATCGGGGACGCAGTACTCGTGGCTCGGACACTCGGTGTGGGGGCAGTCGCCGGCGAGGGTGGTTTTATTGCCGGCGTAGGCCTGTTTCGTGGGGACGTTGGCCTTCGCGGGCGCGGGTTCGACTTCGACGGCTTGGACGCCGGTGTCGTGGACGCCACATTCGAGCGTCTGGGTGTTCTCGCGGACATTTGTAACGCGGTACTTCCGGTCCTCGGTGAGGTTGAGACACTGCTGGCGGTAGGGACAGCCCTCGCAGGCGTCGGCCTCACCGTGATGGACGAACTCCTGGCCTTCCTCGGCCAAGCGGGTACCGATCAGGGAAATGGTGGTCATGGAGTCGTTACGGGAACGGCGGGGTTAAGCCTCTCGCCCGGTCAGCTCGTCGAGACGGTCCAGATACTCCTCACGAGGGACCTGATAAGCTCCCCGGTAGTCGAGTTCGCCCGTCCCGAACCGGCGGGCCAGTTCCCGCGCTCCCTCGCTGGCGGCGGTCCGGGTACCGTAGCGCTCCTCGACGAGGGGGACTTCCGGTTCGAGATACAGCGTCACGTACCACTCCCGGGAACGGGAGACTTCCCGGCGCTGTTCGGGCCGACGATTGCGATGGGGACCGTTGCTCAGATACAGCGTCGGCAGACAGGCGGGGGGAAACGCCTGCGAGTCGAACACGTCCGGCCGGTAGACGAACACCTGCCGGTCGGGTTCGTCGCTCCAGCGTATCCAACCGTCCGGAAAGCCATCGTTCATGTCTCCCCTTTCGAGCGACAACCCGAAGGATTGCCCGGTTTTCCGTTGATTCGAGGTGTTCGTGGTCCATCAATTCTATGGTGACGGGTCGGGATCGCTCCCCCGATGGTCGCCTCGTCGGTACCGCTACCATCGTGAAAGCCGGTATTCCCGAATCCATACACTTCGCGTGCCGTCTCGGGCGAGATCGTCCCCAACTGCGCGTCGGTGTCTTCATCGCCATTTCAACAACCTCAGTTTTACTAAAACAACCAAAATTGTTTTATGGTCCAGTCCAGTTGTGATACTCGATGGCCGCAATCGCACTACCAAACGACGCGAGGGCCGGCCCGACGAAGCCGGCGGTCCGGGCGGTGCTCGGGCGGAAGCTCGGGCTCGGGCCCGACGACCACTTCGTCGAGGTCGGCTCCTGTACCGGCGCGGTGACCATCGAGGCCGCCCGGCGAGCGGGCCGGGTGACGGCCCTCGAACGAAAGAAAGAGCGAGTCGAGGTCACGCGGGACAACCTCG
>CAYOFZ010000008.1:0-26905 GCA_964403315.1 uncultured Halobacteriales archaeon
GTCGCTCGCGGTCCTCCCCGGCGTGGGATCGTTCGAGGCGATTATCCGTGCGTTCGACGGTCGCCTCGGGCGTGGTCGCCGCTTCGCGGCGACGGACCGCGGCGGCGAGCCGGCCGGCGGCCCCGGTGCGGTGTGCGCTTGCGATCAATCCGACGGCCAGCGCGCCGGCAACGGCGAGCACCTCGTGCGGGAGGCCGTCGCCACCGAAGTCGATGGGGAACGGTCCCGAAGATCCGTTGTTCGACGCCGACGCTGGGGCTGTGTCGCCGGAACTATCGCGGAGGTCGCTGCGGTCGACGGACCGCCCGTCGGACGTGTCGACTCCGCCATCGGTTGACGATCCGTCGGCCCCGTCGAACGGTTCCGTGTCCCCTTCGGCCTCCTCGCTGGTGGCGTCTGCGTCGTTTTCGCTCGTGTCAGCGACGCTCTCGTGGACCTGCTCGCGGGCGGGCGGGGTCGGGTCGAAGGCGACCCAGCCCACCTCGGGGAAGTACACCTCGACCCACGCGTGGGCGTTCAGCCCGCGAACCACGTACTGATCCTCGCTGACTTGCTCGCCCTCGGTGTAGCCGGTGACGAACCGCGCGGGAACGCCCTGAGAGCGAAGCATCACGGCCATCGTCGTTGCGAAGTACGTACAGTACGCGGCATCGCGGTCGAACAGCGTCGCCGCGGCGATGTCGCCCTCGGGTCGCTCGACATCGAGGGTGTAGTTCCACTCCGCGCGGAGGTGCTCTTCGATGATGCCGGCCTGCTCGTAGGGGGTGTCGGCCTCGGCGGTCAACGAGTCGGTGTACTTGCCGACTCGGTCAGGAGTGCTCTCAGGGAGCTGGGTGTACCGGCGCTCGACCCTCTCGGGGTAGTCGGTGCCGGCTGTGCGGAGTTGATCGGTCGAGGGGTCCGGTTGCTCGCTCACGACAGTGTAGCGATCACCCCCGGAGAGCGAACCCGCGGGCCGGAGACCGCCCTGATCAGTGACGCTGACCCCGTCGGCTCCATCGACTCCCGTGGGTCGCCAGGTCGCGGGCATCGCCGCGAGGTCACTTCTGACCTCGATGGTCTGCGTGATCGTCTCGGTGTCGCCCGGCGGCGTCTCGATGGAGCCGTTGTAGGCGCGTGACTCGCCCGACCGGACCCACGTGCCGCCGGTGTATCGGTCGTAGGCGGCGGTGCGCCAGTACGCAGGTTCGTCGGTTTCGACCGTGAACAGCACCTGTGGGGAGAGTTCGGTGGGGCCGACGATGGGCACCTGTTCGTCGGTGCTGGCGCGCGTTTCATCGAGGGGCCCCGATTCGCCCGTCGGGGTGACCGACCCGCCCCCGCCGTTTGGAACGGCCGTCACCGAGAGGGGGACGATCACCATCAACGATAGCGCGACGACGAGGGCGTCGGCCTGACTGACCGTCGCGCCGCGGCGGTCGAGTTCGCCGAAGCCAACCGTCGCGGCCGCACCGAGTACGCCGATCAGGGCGGTCAACAGCCCCGCATCGCCGGTGAGGATCAACATCGCCAGCGCGAGCACCCCGACGGCACTACCGGCGGCGTATCGCCGTCGCACGACGAGATACCACGAGAGAAACGCCGGTGCGGGGACGAACGAGATCGCCCACATTCCCGCCTCGACCATTCGCAACACCGACAGGCCGGTCAACAGCGCGAACACGTCGCTCCCGACCGCTTCCGCCGATAGTGACAGCCGAACGCCCTCGGGGAGCGACAGGATGTAGGCCGCGATCCCGCCGAGAGCCACACCCGCGCCGAGGACCCCCGCCATGCGCGCCGATAGCGTCCATCCGACGACCGTGCCGGCGGCGAGCGCACCGCCCACGACGAGCAACAGCGTATCGGTCACGCCGACCACGTCGGTGATCGACCGGAGAACGCTCACGTACGCGCCCGTGAGAACGAGCGCCGAACAGAGCGCACCGATCCGCATGGCGTCGAACGAGCCACCGAACCATCCGTGGACGCGACCGCGGTCGCGGTCGGCGTCGGTGGTGGATCCATGCCGGATCGAACGCCCGGTTTCCGGCGACCCGGGCCGACTCATGCGGAACCAACCATCTGATTCGACGGAGTTTCGCCCGCGAGCCGGTCGAAGGTCGTCCGCCCATCAGCTGCCGAGACGACGATCCCGTCGTTGTCGGCTTCGATCATCACGTCGGCTCGCTCGCGGTCGCGGCGGGCGACGACCCCGCCATCGGTACGTGCAAGCAGATCGAGGATCGCGCGGCGGTGGTCGGCCCCGCCACCCTCGGGGACGTTTCCGTCGGCGACGACGAGGCCGACATCCACGCCGGCGTCGAGCAGATACCCCGCGAGGCTCGCGGTCGCGCTTGCGAGGTCGTCCGCGTGACGGGGGTCGCCGGTCGCCGCAATCGTCACCCGCTCGTGGTCGGTTCCGGCGGTGAACTGCTTGACAACGAGGTCGTCACCGGGCCGTTTCGCACTCGTCTTCCAGTGGACGTCTCGGAGGGCGTCGCCGCGTTCGTACTCCCTAATCGCGTCGAACTCGCGGCGACGGCGAGCAGGATCGGCCTCGGGGAGCAACGAGAGGTCGTCCCGACCGGGTCCCGAGAGGGATTCGACCGGCGGGTAGACGGCGACCTCCGTCGTCGTCGCGTAGTGAAACCGGCGAACGAACAGCCCGAACGTATCAGTGATCGTCACGAGGGCCGGGCCGACGTCATACACCCCGCGGCGATCGGGTTCGATCCCGTAGACGAGCGTCGTGCCGGTGGTCATCTCGAACCGGGTGCGCTCGGGGGCGAGGGCGTCGGGTACCCGGTCTTCGACGGTCGCCAGGATCGAGCGGTCGGTGTCGATATGGAGGGTGATCTCGCGGTGATCGCTGGCGGATCCGGGTTCGGGAGCGACCCGTTCGACGGTCGGTCGGTTGGCCAAAACCAACTGGAACACGCTGACTCCCAGCGCGACCAGCGCGGGCGCGACGAGCGCGTTCAGCGCGCGTGCGCCAAACAACTCGGCCATGATGACGGCGGCGATCGCCGTTCCGGCGACGGCGAGTCCCCGGCCTGTCGGCCGGAATTTCATGGCACGGCCACCTCGTCGAGTGCGCGCGCGACCAGTTCGTCCGGATCGCCGTCCTCTCGGTCGCAGTTGATCCGGTGGGGCATGACGACCGGGGCCTCGGTCTGGATGTCATCGGGGATGACGTACTCGCGGCCATCGAGCAGGGCCCGGGCCTGGGCGACGCGCACCAGTGCGACCGTCCCGCGGGGGCTGACCCCGAGGGCGGCGTGCTCGCGGGTGTAGGTCGCAAGTGACACCGCGTACTCACGGACGGACTCATCGACCGTGACCGCCGCGGCGGTCGCCTGGGCTCGTTGAAGCTGGCCGTCGCTGGCGGCGGGTTCGAGCGATTCGATGGGGTGCTCGCCGACTACCCGCGCGAGTACCTCGCGTTCGTCCTCGGGGGTGGGGTAGCCGAGTTCGAGTTTCTTCATGAACCGGTCGAGTTCGGCCATCGGGAGGTCGTAGGTGCGGCTCGGTTCCACGGCGTTCTGGGTGGCGATCACGGTAAACGGCCTAGGCAGCGGGCGTGTGGTGCCATCGACGGTGACCTGGGTTTCCTCCATCGCCTCCAGTAACGCAGACTGGGTTTTCGGCGGCGCGCGATTGATCTCGTCGCCGAGCACGACGTTCCCGAAAACCGGGCCGGGCTGGAACTCGAATTCGCGGGTCTGCTGATCGAAGACGTTCACACCGGTAACGTCGGAGGGCAGGAGATCGGGCGTGAACTGCACGCGCTTGAACGAACCATCGAACGAACGGGCAATCGCACGGGCAAGCATCGTCTTGCCGACGCCGGGAACGTCCTCGATCAGGACGTGACCCCGGGCGAGCATCGCCACGAGGATGTGCTCGATGGCATCGTGCTGGCCGACGATGACCCGTTCGACGTTCGAGACGATCCGGTCTGCGAGGGCGGCAGCGTCGGGGATCGAAAGTCGGTCGGCAGCCACGGCAGGTGTATCAGCTGTCGAGGAGGGGGCGTCATCCGTCATGGTGGGGCTCCGGAGGTGTTGAGACATTACTCGTTGTTGATCGATCTATGTAACGTTGCTGTTTGTCACCGCACGCCCCGATCCGGGACTATAGCAACCGATTCCGACCGCTACCATTCCTTACACGACGAGCAGACGAAGGTTTCGTCTTCGTGCCACCGCCCTCGCACCGCCTCACCACAGCGATCACAGTCCACTGGCCGGACCGACCACCGATAGGTCGTCCGGGCCGGTTCGGTGGTGAAGGCATCCAGCGAGGCGTTTTCGTCCATAGCGATGGATATACATCGCGTGCGAAAACCCCTGGCGGAACGGCAGGCACAAGTACCCCTCGTGTGAACCCTCGATATGGTCACACCGATTCAGGATCTGTTCGCGCTCGGGGGGTACTTCGCCGGGATAGCGTCGGGCGATCCGGTGTCGGCGGTGTTGCTCGTTTTCGGGTTCCTGTTCGTGGTCGTCCCGTCGGTGATCTTTTTCGGGCTCGCCGCGGGCGGAATCCTCGACTGGATCATCCCCGATACGCTCGGTCAATCGCCGCCCCAGCAAGGTCGATAGCGCCCTCCAAATCCGGCCCGAGCGGCGATCCTGCGACGAAACTATCCGTATATTCGAGGATCGTTCCGATCCGCTCAGTGACCGTCTCAGGGGTGCCGGCGATACAGAAGGCGTCGATCATCTCGGACGAAACCGCTGCGAACGCCTCGCTGAACTCGCCCGCACCGATATGTTCGCCGATGGTCGCCGCACGTTCTTCGTCGATCCCGTGGCGGTCCAGCACGGGCGGGGCCGCCCCCGCCGCGATGAACGCCACCGGCGGCCGGGCGGCCTCGCGGGCGGCCTCGCCGTCCTCGGCGACGCTGACGCTGGCGTAGGCGGCGAAATCGAACTCGCTATGGTCGGCCGGACGCTCTTCGAGACCCGCCTCGACGTGATCGAGCGCCCACGCGAAATCATCGGGGTGGGAGGCGTTGAATAACACGCCCTCTGCGTGTTTCGCGCCCATGCGGATCATGTCGGGTCCCTGTGCGCCGACGTAGACCGGAATCGTGCCCGGCTCGTAGTTCAGGCCGGCATCGACGGCGGTGAAGGTACCGTCGTGGGTGATTCGTTCACCGGCCCACAACTTCCGGGCGACCGTGAACGTCTCCAGCACTCGACGAAGCGGACGGTCGTGGTCGTAGCCCAGATTCGAGAGCGTCGAGCGATCACCCGCGCCGATCCCGAAAACCGCGCGACCATCGCTTGCCTCGTCGAGCGTTGCCACCCGCGAGGCCAGCGCGACGGGGTGGCTCTCGTACGGGTTGGCGACGCCCGGGCCCAAGTTTACGGCGTCAGTGCGGGCCCCGATCCGGTCGAGGGCGAGGAAGGGATCGCGATTGTTGTAGTGGCTGCTCGCAAACACCGTATCGAACCCCGTCGATTCGGCGGCCCCACCCAAATCGGCCACTCGCTCGATTGGGTGTTCGGGCGTGATCTCAACTCCCTTCATACGACCACCCCCGGAGCGCCTGCCGGACGTAGTCGGTTTCGACCGCACGGAACTGTTCGTCGCTTCCCTCGATATCGCCGAACTCGAAATCCCGGACGACGACCGCAGGCGTCCCGCCCGCGCCCTCGCCGTACTGGAGGTTCGCGGCGGCGGCGAGTTCGTCGATCACGTTTTCGACCGTGACGCCGAGTTCGCGGCCGTCGCGGTCGTACTCGCCGCGCCAGTCGCGGCTCGCGGGCATGCCCGCCCAGCCGATGGCGACGCCGCGTTGCCCGTGGCGAAACGGTCGCCCGCTGGTATCGGTGATGATCACTGGCACGTCGACGGGCAGACGCTCGCGGATGCGCGCGGCGCTCTCGGAGGGGCGTTTCGGCAATAACAGGAGATCGTTATCCCCGGTGTTCGAGCGGTCGATCCCGGCGTTGACGCCGACGTGACCGAACCGGGTTTCGGTCAGGAGAAACGGAGCTTCCATCAGGATCTCCGTCGATTCCTCCAAGACTGCCTGCGCGAAGCGGGGATCCTTCTCCTCACCGGTTATCGATTCGAGTCGGCCGGCGATTTCGGTGGCGCGCGGTCCCGCCGGGAAACCGGTGAGATCGGCGAGGCGGCCCTCGACCTTCGAAACGATCGTGCTCGCAACGCAGAGAACGTCCCCCGGTTCGAGGTCGGCCCGCTCGACGATGTGTGTAGCGAGATCGTCACCGGGATCGATCTCGGGGAGATCGGGAACAGGATGGAGCTGCATACCGGCAATCGGACCGGGCTGATAAAAAGGCCGCCGACACCGGCGAATCCGCCACCGATGATCGAATCGAACCGAACTGTGACGGAAAACCGAGGCTATTCGTCCATCAGCTCCGAAACGGTGACGACTTCGAGGTCGCGCGTCTCGATTTCGTTGAGCAGTACCGCGAAGTCCGCCTTCGAGATGTCGTTTCGGTCGCTGCTGATATCACCGATACCGTGAACGAGGGTAACAACGAGCTGGTTGTACTCCTCGGCAAGGTCGAGCAGGTCCGCCACGCCATCGAGCGCGTGACCGTTGATCCGCGAGACCATGTGACTGGTCGTCGGCGGGACGGCGTTCGGCTGGCCACCGTGGATGAACGAGGCGTCGTACACCGCACGAACGTCCTTGAGGGAAGCGGCGTCCATCCGGTTGTACGGCGCGAAGTAGTAGCCCGCGCTCTCCTTGAAGCCACGATTTTCAAGGTAGTTTCGTGCTTCTTTGAGATTTTCGCGGCGCTTCCCCTCTTCCATCTCCGGCAAAGCGGTGCCTCCGTGAGCTGAGATGTCCCAACCAGCGTCGCGCATCTCCCGCAGTTGGCTCATCGAGAGCCGTCCAGGCACGTTGAGCGAATCACGAATGACCGCGGCAACACCCGCCCAGCCGCGTTCTTCGAGCATCGGGAGGGCGGTCGTGTACTGATTCTCGACGCCGTCGTCGAAGGTGAGGATTACTTTCCCTCTGTTACCGCGCTGAGTCGTCCGGAGGTCATCGACCCAAAAGCGGATCGGTCCACTGGCGTCCCCGCGCGGACGGACGTAGAGGCGAAGCACCTGGACGTTGCCGAGGTTGGGTTCACCGCGCTTTCCAGTGTAACCACCGTCCATGCGGAGCCAGCCGTCGAACTCGCTCGGAATGGAACGAGTGCTCGTCAATTTGTCGCTCGAACCGGGCGCACGAATTTCGAGGGTCACTTGGGCGGGTCGGGGCGATTTGACCCGGATCGCGAGCGAGAGGTCCTTGCCCGAGAAGTCCTGCCCCTCGGAGAACGCCCGGAACGCACCGGCGACCTCCTTGTTGCTGGATTCGACGAACATCGACTGCTCGCCGACGAGCGCGTCATTGTCACCGGAGACGGAGGTGTGGTCGTACATGGGGGTCCACTCGATCTCCTCGAAGTCGTCGATGGACTCCCCGTCGGTGATCGCGGGCGGAGTGACTTGCTTTCCCGAGTCGGTTCCGTCATCACCGTTATCGCTCCCGTTTCCATTGTCATCGCTCGAATTCCCGTTCTGGTCGTCAGTGGTACTACCGAGCGAGTCGATACATCCCGCGCTTGCCAGAGCAGCACTGCTCACTCCGAGCGTGGCGAGAAACCGTCGGCGGTTGGGTTGTGCGTCCATACGCATCAGTAGAATAGTACGTCAAGGATATATATAATTACTTATCTATTAATCCATTCATGTGTCGCGGTTCCACCCCAATTTCAAGCCGGTGGCGGCGGTATTCCGGACATGGACGGACCTCTCAGCGTGTGTTTCCTTCGCGATCGAGGAAACGTGCTATCCGGGCGTTACGATGACCCAGTCCGATGGGACGCGCCCGCCAGTCAAATCGAGGACGATCCCGATACGACCGCCCGCCAGGTGGTCGACCGGATCGTCGAGCGACCCGATGCGGTCTCGTTCGTGCGCGCCGGCGATCCAATTGACGCTGGGGAGCGAATCGTCTACCCATACCTGTTCGACGCCGAATCACGCGGGACGACCACTGACTTCGGAACTATCGAATGGATCCATCCGACGGATATCCGCCGCCGCAGGACGGGAGCGGGACTCTGGACGGGTTACGAGGCGGTCGCCCCGACGGTCGAGACGGTTCGCGCCGACGAAACCCACGGTTCGGCGTACATCTCGGTGCGCGCGCTGGAGGTCTTACGTGATAGGGCCACGACCGGGGACTGGAGCGGACTCGTCGATCTGGCCCGCGAATTACTCGATGCGCGCCCGAGCATGGCCGCGCTGGAAAATCGCGTGAATCGAGCCATGTTCGAGGCCGAAACCCCGAGGACCACCGCGGTCGAGCGCGCCGCCCGGGCGGGCATCGAGCGGGCGGTCGCGGCCGACGACTGGGCCGCAACGCGGGCAGCCAACGCCATCGAGGGGACCGTCTTGACCCTCTCGCGGTCGGGCACCGTCGAAAGCGCGTTGCTGGCGGCCGGTCCCGATGAAGTCGTCGTCCTCGAATCCCGACCCGACCGGGAGGGTGTCGATGTCGCCGAACGCCTCGCGGACGCCGGAATCGACGCCACAGTCACCCTCGACGGTGCTGTCGCCCACTCGATGAAGGAAATCAACACAATACTGGTCGGCGCGGACACCGTCCTCGCCGACGGGAGCGTCGTCAACAAGGTCGGCACCCGAACGGCGGCGGTCGCGGCCGCCCGCGAAGGGGTGCCCGTGTACGCCGTCGCGGCCGCCGACAAGATCAGCTCGGCGACCGAGCCGACGCTCGAACCCATTTACGGAGACGAGGGAGTCGAAATCGACGCCCCGCTGTTCGACCACACGCCCGCCGATCTCGTGACAGGCGTGATCACCGAAGAGAGTGTCTTCGATACCGGGGACGTGGCCGAGCGGGCCGCCGAACGCGAGCACTGGTCGGGCTGGTCGAAAGGCCCAAACGCCCCGGCCGAATAGGGTCGGCGGCGGCAGTGACGAGGGTTACCCCCACTGAGCCCCGTGTGACGAAGCGATTACCCGAGCCGCCATCTCCTGACGCAAGATTCAATCACCCACCCAGCGACGCATGGACATGGAACTCTCACGGCTCGGAGTTCACGATTCCGTCACGGCAGTGTTCCCGCCCGAGCGCCTGCGCGACGCCCTCGGCTCCGAGACCCCCGAGGTGATCGTGATAGGTGACGATCCCGACGAAATCGCCGCCTGTGACGCCGTCGTCACCTTCGCCCACCGCGAGGCGTTTCTCGAAACCGACTGGATCCACTCGATCCAGGCAGGTTACGACCGCTTTCCCCTCGAGGAGTTCAGGGCGACCGACACCCGGCTGACCAACAGCACGGGTATCCACGGGGAAAGCGTCGGCGAGACCGTCGTCGGATACATGCTCGCGTTCGCCCGCCGGCTCCATCAGTACGCGCGCCAGGAAACCGACCGGCGCTGGAACCGACCACCGTGGAACGAACCGTTTACCCTCGATGGCGAGTCGGTGTGTGTGGTCGGCCTCGGAACGCTGGGCCGGGGCATCGCCACGCGTGCGGACGCGCTCGGCATGGCGGTCACGGGCGTTCGTCGCACCTCCGATCCCGTGCCGGGCGTCGAGCAGGTATATGCGAGCGACGACCTGCGGGAGGCGATCTCCGAACCGATGTTCGTCGCGCTGGCGACGCCGCTGACCGACGAAACGCGGGGGTTGATCGGTCCCGAGGAACTCGCCGCCATGCGCGAGGACGCCCGCCTCATCAACGTCGCACGCGGGGAGATCGTTCGAGAGGACGCGCTGATCGACGCGCTCGAACGCGGCGAGATCGGGGGTGCGGCGCTGGACGTGTTCGAGACCGAACCGCTGCCCGCCGAGTCGCCGCTGTGGGAGATGGACGAGGCCATCGTCACGCCCCACGCGGCGGGCGCGACCCGCGACTACTATCGGGCCATCGCCGATCTCGTCGCGGGGAACCTCGACCGCATCGAAACTGGCGAGGAACTCGAAAACCGGGTCGTCTGATGGACGTCCTCTCGCTGGGGCTTCGAAACGCGTTGTTCGCCCACTGGCCCGCCGACCCGACCGCAGTCACCGACCGCCTGCCGGACGGCGTCTCGGCGCTCGACCACGAGGGGCGGGCGTGGCTCGGCGTCGTTATGCTCCGAATGACGGACGTTCGGCCACGGGGCACGCCTCGGCGGCTTGGCCGGTCGCTGTGGCAGTACAACCTGCGGACCTACGTCTCGGTCGGGGGTCGTCCGGGCGTGTACTTCTTCTCGCTCGATGCCGACGACCGGCTTTCCGCGACCGTCGCCCGCCGGCTGTTCCGGCTTCCCTATCACCGCACGCGGATCGACGCGACCGTCGAGGAAAACACCGTCTCGATCCGGGGCCGGCGGGTGAGCGGTGGGGGTGTGGCGGTCGAGGCGGCCTACCGCTCGGCGGGCGACCCCATCCGGGCACCGGATCGGAATCTCACGGCGTTTCTGCTCGAACGGTATCGCTGGTATGCGCAGGACGAACGCGGGCGGCTGTGGACCGGAAGGATCGATCACGATCCCTGGACGGTAGCGCCCGCCGAGGCGAGGATCGAAGTGTCGTCGCTGTTCGAGGCTGCCGGCATCGACCCGCCCTCGGGGGACCCACGGTGTCACGTCGCCGCGCCCTGTCCAACCACGGCCGGGCCGCTGTGGCCGGTCTGATCACCCCTCGGCGGACACGAGGTCCCAGTCGCCGTCCTCGACGCGCTCGGTCACGAGCACCTCGTTGTCGCCCAGCAGTCGGAATTCGAAGCCTCCGTCGATGCGCTCGATCTGTAGATCGAGCGCCATCACGTCGGCGGTGGCCTTCTCGCTTCTCGGCTCGGGGCGGTCGTCGCCAGCGCGGTTCGCAGTCAGGCCGTAGTTTTCGTAATCCACCCAGACCGACTCCTCGATCTCGCCGTCGATATTATATACGTCGGCGGTGATTCCCTCGCCGTTGTCGGCTTCCTCGACTTCGAGGGTGTAGGTTTCCATCGCCATGCACGAGACGACGGGCCACAGCGACAAAAACCCGGGCGATACGGTATCGGATCCGTCACTCGACGACGAACCCCAGCAGGTCGTCGCGGTTCGCTTCGTGGAGATGCGTGCGAAGTGCCTCCCGGAGCGGGCCGATACGGCTCCGTTTCGCTGAGATCGGCGCGACCGTCTCGCGCCACTGCTGCCACGGCGGCACTAAGCCGAGACGATCACAGAGTTCGTCGAGACGTTCGTCACGGTCCTCGACTTTATCCATCTTGTTCACCGCGACCACCGCCGGGATATCGACGTCACGCAGGAAATGGAAGAGCTCGACGTCGTGAGGAACATCGCCGCGCTCGCGGTGGCGGTCGATGATCTCAACGGCGGCCTTGCCATCGACGACCAGAACGCCCGCAAGGATCGCATCGGCGTGGGTCTCGATGTAGCGGACGATGTCGGTTTTGATCTCCTCTCTGGTATCCTCGGGAACGCCCTCCATGAACCCGAATCCGGGCAGGTCGGTGAAGGTGAAATCGTCGCCCGCCCAGTCGTAATGGTTGGGCGAGCGGGTCACACCCGGATCCCGTCCGGTCTCGAACGTGTGGCCGGTGAACTCGCGCATCAGCGTCGATTTACCGACGTTCGACCGGCCGATGAAGACGATTTCGGCGCTCCGGTCCGGTCGTCCCTCGAACATGGTGGTTTTACTGCGTCGAGGAGGTTAGCACTGGCGATCCGTTGATGTCGGGGACATGTGTACCCCTTGCAGGTTACGGCATGAGTTATAACCGAACTCCGGCCAATAAACGAAGCGCATGGCACTTGATGATGACGAGGACATGACCGAAGAGGTCGACACGACCGCCGATCCAGTCGCGGTCGGCGCGGCTGCATCGGTCTTGCTGTCGCTGTACGTGTACTACGTAGAGGGTGAGAAGGATCACGGCATTTTCATCGGCCTCTGGGCCCCGACGCTTCTGGCTGCGTCGAGCTACCTCAAACAGAAAAACCTCACCGACCGGTTCGAGGAAGGACTGACCTTCAACTGAAGCGAATCAGCGCGATCGCAACATCACCCTGCCGTATCGAATCGCGGGATACACTATCGTTGTAACTATTTATGGGTCGTCTGTATAGACAGAGGGCTCAGAAGGTATTTAGCTGAACGACCACCACGGCCGCTTTTCGCGATAAGCGTTGGGAGTACGGATCACCACAGAAGGCCGACAAGACCGCTCGCTCGGCGTTTCGAGGGGTATTTCCCGACATCCCGTGAACTCGGGGCGTGCGTCTGGTACAAGTCACGATCCCGGCCGGAACCCGCGAGACGGTCCTCGAAGCCCTCGATGAGGAGGGGATCGATTACGTCGTGACCGACGAAACCAGCGGTCGGGAGTACACCGCGGTCGTGTATTTTCCGCTGCCGACTAACGCCGTCGAGCCGATCCTCGACGAGCTCCAAGGGATTGGCCTCGAAGAGCAGTCTTACACCGTGGTTATCGATGCCGAAACCGTCGTCTCCCGGCAGTTCGACGACCTCCAGGAACGATACGCGACCGACGATACCGAAGAGGACCGCATCTCCCGCCAGGAACTCCGGACCGAGGCGACCGAGCTAACCCCCTCGATCCCGGTGTACGCGACGATGACGGTCATCAGCGCGCTGGTTGCGACCGCCGGCCTCCTGTTGGACTCGGCGGCGGTCGTCGTCGGGTCGATGGTGATCGCGCCGTTGATCGGACCCGCGCTGGCCGCGAGCGTCGGCACCGTGATCAACGACCGGGACCTGTTCCGGCAGGGAATCGCCTATCAGGCCGCGGGCGTCGTACTCGCCATCGGGAGTGCGGCGGTCTTCGCGTGGCTCCTCAAAACCCTGGGAGTGGTCCCGCCGGGCACCGAAATCGCCGCCATCGGCGAGGTCAGCAAGCGCTTTACCCCCGGCCTACTGCTACTCGTGGTCGCGCTCGGGGCCGGGGTCGCGGGCGTGCTCAGCCTCTCAACGGGCATCTCGGTCGCGCTGGTTGGCGTGATGATCGCGGCGGCGCTGATCCCACCCGCGGCCGCGGCGGGCGTCGCCATCGCATGGGGACTTCTGCTACCGGCGGTCGGGGCGACGGTGCTCGTGTTGGTCAACGTCGTCTCGGTCAACCTCGCGGGGCTGGTGACGCTGTGGTACACCGGCTACCGGCCCCGAAACTGGTTCGAAACCGACGAGGCCAAGCGCCAGTTCCGGAGAAACGTCGCCGCGTTCGTGATCGCGGTGGCGGTGCTGTCGGTGTTTCTCGGTGGCGTGACCTACTCGTCGTATCAGACCTCGACGCTCGAAGCGGGCATCGAAACCGATGTCGAAGGCGTCCTTGCCCAGGAAGCCTACGAGGAATTCACGCTGCTGGACATCCGGATGCAACTGGAGAGCGGAGCGACCTACGAACGGACGAACCGCGTCGGCATTACCGGGGATATCGAGACGGTGATCGTCACCGTCGGCAAACCGCCGGGCGTCGAAACCGGTACCGACGAGCTGGCCGACGCCCTCCACCAGCGGATCGAGGAGCGAGCCGACGGGGGCATCTCCGTGCAGGTGCGCTTCGTCGGGATCGAACGACGGTAGTTGCGAGCGCCGGCACCACGCTTTTTCGCCCGTCGGCTGTAGCGCCCCGGATGCGCCTGCTCCGGATCCTCGTCGCCGACGACGACCGCGAGGCCATCACGACCGCACTCGAACGCAAAGGCGTCGATTACGTCGTCGCCGGCGAGAGCGCGGACGGCGACGGCGTTCTCATCGAGTTCCCGGTGCCGACCGACGCCGTCGGCGACGTGCTCGAAACCCTCGACGAGGCGGGCTACGAGGAGACCTACACCGTGATCGCGGGGATCGAGAGCGCCCACACCCCCAACGCCGAGACGCTGATGGATCGCTACGCCGACGATTTCGATCCGCTGACCCCGCGGGAGTTGCGCTCGAAGGCCCGCGATATGAGCCGGGATCCCCGCTCGTTTCTGGCGATGATGCTGCTGAGCGCGTTCATCGCGACCGCTGGCCTGCTCGCGGGTTCGCCCGCCGTGGTGGTTGGCTCGATGGTGATCGCGCCCATCGTCGGCCCCGCGCTGACGACGGGTGTGGGGGCGATCACCGCCGACCGCGAGATGATCGCCGACAGCCTCGTCCTCCAAGCGGTTGGGCTGGCGCTCGCCATCGTCGGCGCGACCGGGCTGGCGCTTCTGGTCCGGGGGGTGTTCGCCCAACCCGATCTGGCTCTCACCGCGCTGGATCTCATTGCGGTGCGGATGGCCCCGACCGCCCTCTCGCTGGTGGTTGCCGTGGCCGCGGGCGCAGCGGCGGCGTTCGGGCTGACGACCAAAGGCCCCACGTCGCTGATCGGCGTGATGATCGCCGCCGCCTTGGTGCCGACCGCCGCCGCGACCGGGATCGCCATCGCGTGGCGCGATCCGCTGGTCGCGCTCGGCACCATCGTGTTGCTCGCCGTCACGGTGATCGTCATCAACCTCGCCGTGGTGGCGGTGCTGTTCGGGCTCGGCTACCGACCCGAGAAACGGCTGCTCGGGAGCACGCCGTCGGCCCGAACAGTGCTTGCGGTCGCCGCGGTCCTCGCGCTGGTCGTCGTCACCGGCGGGGCGACCGCCCAGCAAATCACGCACGACCGGGCGGTCAACGGGGCGGTTGCCGCGGAACTCGACGATCACAACGGGGTCGAAGCCATCACCGTCCGCAGCGAGTACCGCGACCTCTCGCCGTTCACCAGCCCTGAAACGGTGACGGTGGTCGCCAGCGCGGAGGGCCAACCACCCAGCGATCTCGCAAAGGGGATCGAAACCCGTATCGAGGAGCGGACCGGTCGGGATATCGCCGTCCGAATCCGGTTCCAGCAGTACCGGACCGCGTGATCCCCAGATCTCCCTGTCAGTTATATCCAACCGTTAATGGCAAATAATTTAAATCACGAGAGGGGCCAGTTCACGCTCACCCCGGGTCAACGCGACCTCCTCCGGACGGCGATGGACGCCGGGTACTTCTCGATCCTGCGGGAAACGACGCTGTGTGAGCTCGTGGATCGACTGGAGATCTCCGATGTCGTCGCTTCCCGGCGGCTGCGCCGGGGATGTTCTGATCTCATTACCGAAGCCGTTCACCAATCGACCGCCGAGGAATGATCCCGCTTCCGGCGGGGAAATCGGGGCCGATACTGTCGGTCGGTCCAAACAGTTTTCCGCCGGGGCGATGAGGATTACCTTGGAGGACACGCATGACTGCCCTACTCACGCCGGACCGACGGGACGCTATCGTGGACAGTGTCACCGAATCCATGCGAGAGCCGATAAAGCAGGCCGTAAAAGAAGCCATACACGAAGCAGAGACGGAATCGACCAGTGGCCCCGGGAAGCGGGGAATGGCCGGTTCGGTACGGCTGTTCGGGCTCGGCGTGGCAATCGGGTACGCACTTCGGAGCCGGGCATCGACCGGGGGGATCGAGCCCCTCGAAGAGACGAAATCCCAGCTCGCGGAGGCAGTACAGGAGGGAGAAGACGAA
The DNA here is from genome assembly GCA_964403315.1 of uncultured Halobacteriales archaeon. GTDB lineage: Archaea > Halobacteriota > Halobacteria > Halobacteriales > Halalkalicoccaceae > CAYOFZ01. The sequence continues at coordinate 15,528 of CAYOFZ010000008.1, forward strand.
CTGAGCGGGACCGAGGGCTTCGAGGAAGTCGATATCACCGAGGAAGAACCCGAATCCGAAGCGGACACCGACGGCGGCCGAAATTTCCTGTCGCGGATCCTGCTCATGCTCGGAATCGCCGTGCTCGGATACGCCCTCAAATCGCGATCCGATCTGGTTGAGGAGGTCGCCGACGATGCGGCCGATCAGATCGATGAGACAGTCGAGCGGACTTCCGAGGAAGCGGGCGGCGTCACGGACGAGATCCCCGAAACGTCCACCGATGGACTGGGAACGGACGAGCAAACCGACGACATCGGAATCGCCGAGGAAAGCGACGAGGACGACGAACCAGTGTGTAACTGACGGATCCGGAGCCGGCGACTCAACCATTCCCTTCGAACGGCAGTTCGGGTTCGTACCCGACCGCGTCGATGGCCGCTTCGAGGACGCGCTCGACGTTTTCGTTTTCGGCGACGCTCATATAGTGGTCGGCCTCGACCGCCCGCGAGCGGTCGGCTTTGTTACAAACCGTGAGAACGGGCGCGTCGAATTCCGCTTCGATGGCGTCTCGGAGCGCGAGTTGAGCATCGAGGGGGTAGCCACACGTCTCGCTGGCGTCGACGATCACGAGCACGCAGTCCGCGAGATAGGTCAGGGCACTCGCCGCCTGTGATTCGATCTCGTTTCGGTCTTCGGGCGGGCGATCCAGCAGACCGGGGGTGTCGATCAGCTGGTAGCGGAGGTGTTCGTGGGTGTGGTGGCCGACGGCGATTTCCGTCGTGGTGATGGGGTTGGTCGCGGTCTCGTTGCGGGCGTTCGTCAACCGGTTGACGAACGACGTCTTCCCGACGTTGGGATAGCCCGCGATGACGATAGTGGGTTCGTCGGGATCGATGTCGGGCACAGTTCGAAGCCGTTCGCGGGCGTCCGCGATGCGTTCGAGGTCGTCCTCGACCTCCCGAACCACGTCCGCGAGTCGCGCGAACGCCTGCCTGCGGTGATCGCGCGCGAGATCGGGATCGCCCCGGAGTCTGGACTGGTACTCGCGGCCGATCTCCTTGGTTTTGCGGCTCGCCCATTCCACCGCCGAGAGGCTCTGCCGAAGCGGATCCACCGCCACCAAGGCGTCAGCGAGTTCGTAGTAGAAGGGGTCGATCAGATCGAAATCGGGCCAGGCGGTGACGACGTTTTCGAGGTTGTCCGAGAGGATATTGGAAGCCGTCAGCAGCATGGACTGTTGGGCCTCGATACCTTCTTTGGCGCGACCGGCACGCGCCGCCCGCGAAAACGCCTTGTCGATGAGTTCCTCCGACCGCGGGGTCGTCGGAAGGGTCTCGAAAATCATACCCATCGTAGGTCGCGCGTTCCTAAAAGCCCGGCGTCGCGTTTTTGTCGGCTCCCCTCGAAGGTGGGGACATGACGAACTGGCGCGCGGTCGGCTACGGGTTTATCGTTCAGCTGGCATTGGGCGTCATTGGCCTCGCTATTCCTGGAGTTGGACAGGCCGCCGCGGGGCTCATCGGCGGGTTCGTCGCCGGGTATATCGCTGGCGGCGGATTCCTGAGCGGTGCCTGGCACGGCCTGCTGGCCGGCGGCATCGGCGGTATCATCGTCTCGGTCGTGTTGGGGGTCGCGGTGGGCGTGTTCGGCCTGGCGCTGGGACCCATCGCGCCGGTGCTCGGCGGGGCCGTGTTCCTGGCCGCGCTGGCGGTCGCGGTGTTGATGGCCCTCGACAGCGCGGTCGGCGGTGCCATCGGGGCCATCTTCGGATGATCGAGCCCCGGTGACTACCGCCGCTCGTTCAGTTCCGCACGCAGATCCGCGAGGTCCATATCCTTCATCGCAAGTACCACGAGCAGGTGATAGACGATGTCGGCCGATTCGTGGGCGATCTCCTCACGGTCGTCGTCTTTCGCGGCGAGAACCAGTTCGGTCGTCTCCTCGCCCAGTTTTTCGAGGACGGCGTTTTCGCCTTTCTCGCTCGTGAAAAGCGATGCCGTGTAGGAGTCTTCAGGCAGGGTTTCCTTGCGGTCCTCGATGACCGCAAACAGCTCGTCCAGAACGGCGTCGGTCACAGTCCCTCCCCTCCACCTCCGCCCCCGCCGGCGGCGAGTTCGCTCACCTCACGGATGTCGGCGAGTTCGTCGAACTGCTCGCCGGGCTGGCGACCGCCCTCGAAGACGCTCTCGGCGACCTCGATGGGAGCGTTCGTCCGGGCGGCGAGCGCGAGCGAGTCGCTGGGGCGGGCGTCGACGACCATCGACGAGCGCGGGCCGTCGAGGTGGAGATCCGCGATGTAGGTGCCCTCGTCGCTGATCTCGCTGATCTCGACTCGCTCGACCCGCCCGCCGAGTTCCTCCATCACATCCAACAGGAGGTCGTGGGTCAGCGGGCGACCGATGTCGTAGGCGTCGAGCCCGTGGGCGATGCTGTTTGCCTCCTCGAACCCGATGAAGATCGGAAGCACGTCGTCGGTTCCTTCGGGTGCGAGCACGACAACGGGCACCGGCCCTTCGGGTGTGCCCGCGACACGCACCGCGTCGATACTGGCTTCCATACCCGGATCGACGGGATCGACGCCTAAAGACCTACTGTGTGATTGCCAGCGCGTCGAAAAAGGCCAACCGGTGGAGCCGCGAATCGTCCGCGAGTTCCGGATGAAACGAGGTGCCCATGACCGGCCCCTGTCTGACCGCGACGGGCCGACCCTCGACATCGGCAAGCACATCGACATCGGGGTCGACCCCCTCGATGACGGGCGCGCGGATGAACACCGCCGGAAACGGGTCGTCGAGTCCCGCCACGTCGAGCCCGGCCTCGAAGCTGTCGCGCTGGCGACCGAAGGCGTTTCGCTCGACGCTCACGTCGAGCAGGTCGAGGTTCTCGATCCGGTCGTCGCCCGCGTCGCGCGCCGCGACGATCAATCCCGCACAGGTCGCAAGCACCGGCTTTCCGGCCGCGACGTGGGCCTCGATCTCGGGAGCGATGCCCTCCGAATGGAGCAACCGCGAGATCGTCGTCGATTCGCCGCCGGGCAGGCAGAGGAGATCACAGTCGGGAACCGTTCCGCCGGTGCGGATCTCGTTGACCTCGATATCCTCGCCGTGGGCGGCTCCCGCGCGTTCGATCCCGCAGGCGTGTTCGGAAACGTCGCCCTGAACGGCGATGATGCCGGCTGTGAGTGTCACACCGACTGTAGCGACGGCGACGGCAAAAACCCCGCGCCGGCGTCACACCACGATGTTCAGAAGCTGGACGAAGACGCCGAACAGGACACAGAACGTCATCACCGTCTTGGGATCGACAGCGACCGCGTTTCGATCCTCGGCATCGAAATACCGGACCAGTCCGGCGCTGGACATCAGTCCGCCGCTGTTTTGGCCGCTACTCATACTCATAGTTCGCCAGTTCCGACACCTAAAGGTTTCGACGGCGTACCAGCCGTGAAAGGATCGAATACGCAGCCGTCTTCGGCGAGAATTCAGGCGATATCCCGGCTCGTATCGATCAGTACGCGCTCGCCGAGTTCGAGTTTGATCGTCTCCGAGAGGGCATTGCCCCCGCGGAACTTCGGCACGGCGAGTCGGTTCTCGACGGATTCGCCGCTGATCCGTGTTTCGAGCGAAAACACTACGTCAGCCATGTAGGTCGTGGTGTCACGCAACGGCGGCGTGTCAGTGCCGTCGAGACAGTGCAGTACAGCGAGGCTGTCGGTGTTGACCATCGCGGTCTGGAGGACGTTCATGAACCGGCGGTAACGCTCGGGTTCCTGGCGTTCGAGGACATCAGCGGGATCGATGATGAGCGTCGTTTCCTGGGGAAGTGCCTGTATCAACTGGTTGATCTGATCGAGGGGGGCCTCGCCGATATGGCGAACCTCGGGGGAGCCGGTCGGGGCCGTCGTCCGTTCGAAGGCGTCCTCGACCGCCCCCGCTGAGCGTGCGGTCGTGAGATACAGCGTCTCGCGGGGCGCGGTGAGTTCGTACAACAGGAATTCGGCCTGACTCGCCGGCGGCGCACACAGCGCGACGACGCTTCCCGCGAGGGGGCCGCCGCTCAACTTGCGGTCGAGTACCTCGATCCCCGTTTCGAGCCGCCGGCTCATTCTCGTATCGTTATATATCATACGATAGATTAAACCTTCCCCCGCCGCTGGCGGTGCCGGACGGTAGAAGGGTTCGGGTGTTCCCGTAGCGGATCGCGGGATTCAAGGGAGTATGGATAACCTCTCCGTGTAATGCGCCATGACCACGTGCTCACCACCAAACAGTTCTCGCGGTCGGACATCGAGACGGTGCTCGACCGCGCGGCGGCGTTCGATGACGGGGTGAGCGACCGCCGAACGGACACGGTGCTCGGGTTGCTGTTTTTCGAACCCAGCACCCGCACACGCATGAGTTTCGAGACGGCGATCAAACGCCTGGGGGGTGAGGTCGTCGACATGGGGTCGGTCGAATCCTCCTCGGTACAGAAAGGCGAGACGCTCGCCGACACCGTCCGGGTGATCGAGGGCTACGCCGACGCGCTGGTGTTGCGTCACCCCAGTCAGGGGGCGGCCAAAATGGCGAGCGAATACGCCTCCGTGCCGGTTATAAATGCCGGCGACGGCGCGGGCCACCACCCGACCCAGACCCTGCTTGATCTCTATACGATCCGCGAAGGGCCGGGACTGGACGACCTCACGGTCGGGATCATGGGCGATCTGAAATACGGACGCACCGTCCACTCGCTGACCCGGGCGTTGGGACGCTTCGACGCCACCCAACACCTCATCAGCCCCGAGAGCCTCGCGCTCCCCCCGGAGGTGCGCTACGACCTCGATGAGGCTGGCGCGGACGTCCGGACCCACACCGACCTCGAACCGGTCTTGTCGGAACTGGACGTGTTGTACGTCACCCGGATCCAGCGCGAACGGTTCCCCGACGAAAACGAGTACCGCGCAATCGCCGACGCCTACGGAATCGACCCTGACACGCTCGAACCCGCAAAGCCCGACCTCTCGATCATGCATCCCCTGCCGAGGGTCGACGAGATCGATCCCGCTATCGACGACACCGACCACGCGACGTATTTCGAACAGGCTCACAACGGCGTCCCCGTCCGAATGGCACTGCTCGATCTGCTCCTATGACCGACGACACCAACCACCAGCTCCGCGTCAGCAAGATCCGCGATGGTACCGTCATCGATCACGTCCGAAGCGGCCAGGCGCTCAACGTGCTTGCGATCCTCGGAATCGACGGCTCCGGCGACGACGCCGTCAGCGTTGGGATGAACGTCCCCTCGGACCGACTGGGTCGCAAGGATATCGTGAAAGTCGAGGGCCGTGAGTTGAGCCAGGGGGAAGTCGATGTCCTCTCATTGATCGCCCCCGACGCGACCATCAACATCGTCCGCGAGTACGGCGTGGTCGAAAAACACCGCGTCGACCGCCCCGAGGAAGTGGTGGGCGTGCTTTCGTGTCCCAATCGCAACTGTATCACCACCGGGCATGAGCCCGTCGATTCGCGGTTTACCGTCCTTGACGACGGCGTACGCTGTGTCTACTGTGAAACGCTGCTCCGTGAGGACTTCGCCGAGTACATCGACGTTTGAGTCGCCCGATCAGCGAAGATGCATCGCCCCGCGCCTAGAAACGCACTTACGGCCGTCGCGGATAGGGGAGGTATGTTCGGGGTCGTCACCCGCAATGAGGAGGAACTCGACTGGCCCGAGTTCGATCTCGGGTTCTACGAGTACAAGGACGTGACGGGCCGTTCGACTGAACCGGTTTCGGGGGCGGTAAACATGATTTCCTGTTTCGGCGACACCGCTGCCGCCGAGTCCTCGCCCGAACTCGTCCCCGTCAACCGCGAGGGCGAACGGGCCACCCGCGAACGGGAGTACTTCGACTGGGCGTACATTTGTCCCAGTCGGGACCGCTACCGCGAGGGACTGCTCGAAATGGTCGAGGAGGCCGCCGACGCCACCCCCGACGTTCGCCTCGATGACGTGGGATTTCCCCGCCAGGAATACTGTTTCTGTGAGGCCTGCACCCAACGGTTCGAGGAAAGCGAGTTCGAGGATCGCTTCGCGTGGCGAGGGTCGGTCATTACTGACTTCGTTTCCGAGGCCACCGACCGGATCCCGGGTCGGACGTATCTCACGCTGTATCCCGATCCCTATCCGGGACATCTCTACGAACGGGCCGGTCTCGATTTGGAGGAACTCGAAACTCATGTCGACGAGTTCGTGATCCCGCTGTATGACACGGCCTACGGGACGACCTACTGGCTCGAAACCATCGCCAGCGGGTTTCAGAGCGCCCTCTCGATTCCGTTTAGCATCGAACTCTACGCGGTGAACGTCGATATTGACGACCTGATCCACGCCACCGAGGTTGCCGACAACTACGCGAATGACGTGTTTTTCGGCTACGACGCGAGCAACGCCCAAGCCGCGCTCAGGCGGATGCGCGCCGACACCCGCGAGGGCGAATCCTACGGCCCGGACGGTTCATAGCGCGCGTTCGCGCCAGACGAGTAAATCCTCCCGGTCGCGGGTGTCCTTGGGGAGGTCGGCGAACCACCTTGCCGCCGAGATCTCGCCGTCGGGGTCCTCGACGGTGGGGTCGGTCGTCTCCGCGCGGGCGGCGAACACGGGAAGCACGCCCCAGGTTTCGTACTCCTCACAGGAAATAGTAACTCGTGTGAGGATCCCCAATCCCTCGTAGTCGGCTTCGATGCCGGCTTCCTCGTGAAGTTCGCGGGTCGCGGCTTCCCGGAACCGCTCGCCGTGCTCGACGCCGCCACCCGGAAGCACCCACAGATCGACGCCCTCGTGGCGCACGAGTAGAAGCTCCCCCGAGGATCGGTAGACAACGGTGTGGGCACCGTAGGGCGCACCTGCCCGACGAACGCGGTCGAGCAGCGTACGAAACCGGGGCCGGGAAACTCGCCGATGGTGATCACATTCAAGCGACGGCCCGTACTCCTCGGATAGACGGTGATAGGCCTGTTCGGCCTGCTGGCTCGCCTCGCTTGCCCGGTACCATAGCTCGTCAATTCTCGTCATCATCCACCCGTCATCGGCGTGAATTCGAACGGTTGCATATCGAAACGAGAATCCGCGAACGGAATAACGCTTCGCCGGCGCGGCAACCACGGGGCTTTTAACGAATCACGGGTTAGGTCCGGACATGAGTTTCGAGGAAGACGACCGTGTCGTGCTATCGGACCCCCACAGCGAGTTCGACGGCCGGGAGGGACGGGTCACCCAGGTCATGGAAACGATGTTCGGCGACGAAACCTACACCGTGAGCTTCGAGGAAGGCCAGGAAACCGGCGTCCCGGAAGACGCGCTCGAACCTGCCGACACGGACGAAACCGAGTAATCCACCCCGATGGCTGCCGTCCCGTTTCACTACATCGACCTGCGCGCCTTCTGTTATACTACCGAGGACGAAAAGCGGGTCGAGCGGGCGTTGCGAACCTACCTCCCTGAAGAGTTCCCCATTGAGCGCGCCGAAAGCGAGGGGTATCACGGCGACCGGATCCTCGTCCTCTCGGCGCGCGTCGAGAACGCCGACGGCATCCGTCACGTCCTCGATCAACTTCGGGGGTCGGCCGACCTCGAACGAATACAGGGAGAACTCGACGAGCGCGTGACCGAGAACTGCGAGCTGTTCCTTTCGCTCGACAAGCAAGCTGCCCTTCGCGGCGAAGTCGGGCTCGGCGAGGGGATCACCCTCCGTGCGAAAGTCGAGGCCTACCCCGCGAAAAAGGAATCCGCCGTCGAGAACGCCCGCGAGGCGCTGTAGTCGTTGAATCAGACATCGGACATACGAGTTACACAAACGGTTTCCCGGATTGTCGTGACCCCGGAGAAATCGATTCGCGCTTAGGCGAGCGGTACTTCCACGAGCGCCATCTCGTCGCTCGGCACCACGTCTGCAAGGGTCGATTCCAGTTCGTCCCAAGTTTCGGGACGATACCCGTTGATACCGAAGCTTTCCGCGAACGTCACGAAATCGGGGTTGTTCAGCTTGGTGCCGAAGTGCTCGCCGAGGTGTTCTTCCTGTTGTTCGGTGATCAGGCCGTAATCCCTGTCGTTGAACAGCAGAATGGTGTACCCCAGTCCGAGTCGGGTCGCGGTTTCGATCTCCGCGCCGTTCATCAAGAATCCGCCGTCGCCCGTCGCGGCCACGACGTTCGATTCGACCGCGAGATCGGCGGCGAGACCACCGGGAACGGAGATCCCCATGCTCGCCAACCCGTTTGAGATGATGCAGGTATTGGGCTCGTAGACGGGGAAATTCTGGGCGATGGCCATCTTGTGACTGCCCACATCGGAGATCAGCACGTCCTCGTCGGCCATCACGTCCCGGAGGATCGGTAGCGCGCGCCGGACCGAGAACGACTCGTCGGTGGGGCGGTCCATCACGTGGGTTTCGATCCGGTCGTGGAGGTGTCCACACCACGCCTTGCCCGACCCGGCGGTGCTCTCTTCGTCGATCCCGCCGAGCGCCGAGGAGATGTCGGCGACGATCTCGATATCGGGGTTGTAGTGGCGATACACTTCCGCGGGTTCGTGATCGACGTGGATGATGCGTTTGTCGAGATCGGGGTTCCAGCCCTCCGGGTCGTGTTCGGCGATGTCGTACCCCACCGCGAGCACACAATCCGCGCGGTCGATGGCCTCGCCAGCCTCGTTGTCGGGACCGGAATCCAGCGTCATCAACGAGTAGGGTTCCCGATCCGAGATCGCACCCTTGCCCATGTAGGTCGCAACGACAGGCATCCCGGTGTGTTCGACCAGCTCCCGGAGCTGGGTCGCCGCGCGCGTCCGCACCGCGCCGTTGCCCGCGAGCGCGATGGGCCGTTGGGCCCGCTCGATCATCGTCGCCGCCCGCTCGACCGAATCGCGGTCGGGTTCGGGACGGCGCACCCGCTCGCGTTCGGGCAATGGGGTGTCGGTCGTCTCCTCGGCGGCGACGTCCTCGGGGAATTCGAGGTGGGTCGCGCCTGGTTTCTCGAACTCGGCGAGTTTGAACGCCTTGCGCGTCGATTCGGCGATGATCTCGGGCTGTCCGAGCTGGGTGTTCCACTTCGTCACTGGCGCGAACATATCGACGATATTCAGCGCCTGGTGGCTTTCCTTGTGGAGCCGCTCGCGCCCGCCCTGTCCCGTGATCGCCACCAGCGGCGCTTTGTCGAGTTGGGCGTCGGCGACGCCGGTCATGAGGTTCGTCGCGCCCGGCCCCAGCGTGGAAAGACAGACCCCCGCCTCGCCGGTGAGCCGGCCGTGGACGCCGGCCATGAAGGCCGCACCCTGCTCGTGGCGCACGGGAATGAAGTCGATCTCCGAGTCCCGAAGCGCGAAGAGTATGTCTTCGAGTTCCTCGCCGGGTATCCCGAAGACGTAGTCGATCCCCTCGGCGTCCAGACACTCGACCAGCAGATCGGCCGCGGTTACCATGTTCGAGACGACGGCATCGAGGCGTATTACTGCACCGCTGCCGAGCGACCAAGGTTTTTGCCCCCGGCCGTGCTACTCCGCGCTATGACGACGACCGACGAACTCGCCGAATTTACCACCGCGGTCGAGTACGACGACCTCGACACCGAAACCCGCGAGGAACTCAAAAAGCGCGTGCTCGATTCGGTCGGCATCGCGGTCGGCGCGCTCGGAGAGGACGCCACCGAGATCGTCCGCGAAACCGTCGGGGAGATGAATACTGAGGGATCCTCTCGGCTCTGGGGAACCGACGAGCGCGCCGATCCGTCAAACGCGGCGATGCACAACACCGCCCTCGTGCGATACCTCGATTTCATGGATTCGTTTCTCGCACCGGGCGAGACCCCCCACCCGAGCGACAACATCGCGGCGATCATCGCCTGTGGCGAGGCCGAAGGAGCGACCGGCCGGGAGCTGATCGAGGCCGTGGGCATTGCCTACGAGATCCAGGCGGAACTCGCCTGGAACGCCCCCGTCCGGGATCGAGGCTTCGATCACGTCACGCACACGGTGATCTCGGCGGCGGCGGGCGCGGGGACGATCCTCGGGCTCGATGTCGAGCAGCTCCGGAACGCCATCGGCATCGCGGGCACCGCACACAACGCCCTGCGGGTCACACGAACGGAAGGGATCAACATGTGGAAAGGGATCGCAAGCGCGAACACCGCGCGCAACGCCGTCTACTCGGCTATGCTCGCGCGCAATGGCATGGAGGGACCCGTCAACCTCTTCGAGGGCGGGAAAGGCTGGAAACAGGTGATCGGGGGCGAGTTCTCGGTCGATCTCGATCCGTCATGTGAGCACGTGTTCGATACGATGACCAAACGCTACGTCGCCGAAACCTACGCCCAGTCGGCGGTCGAGGGGATCATCGAACTCGGCGACCGCGAGGACATCGACTACGAACACGTCGAATCGATCCGCCTCGATACGTTCGCGGGTGCGAAACTCATCATCGGCGGCGGCGAGGGGAGCCGCCACGACGTCGAGACGAAAGCCCAGGCCGACCACTCGCTGCCCTACATGCTCGCCGCGGCGCTGATCGACCGCGAACTCACCGACGCCGCCTACGAGCCCGAACGCATCCGACAGGACGACGTTCAGAACCTCCTCCAGACGGTCGAGGTCGAGGAGGATCCCGAACTCACCGAGCGCTTCGAGAACGGCGAGATGCCCGCCGAAATCGAGATCGAAATGGACGACGGCACCGTTCACACCGTCGAGAAGGACGACTACGCGGGTCATCCGAACGATCCGATGTCCTGGAACGACCTCGAGGAGAAGTTCGAGACGATGACCCGCGACCGCTACGACGACGGGCACCGCGAGGAAATCGTCGAGACGGTTCGGAACCTCGAAGACCACGACGTGGCCGACCTCGTCGCACTGCTCGATTGAAACGCACCAACGGCTAAGTGCGTGGTCGGTGTAGTGTAGCACGTCATGTCAGACCGACCGTTCGACCGGGCGTTCGATTTCCTGCACGTTAACGACCGACCGGACAAACCACGCCAGAAGGGCATCACCGAGATGCGCGGGCCCTACTACGACCCGATGGGGCCGCGAGAACTCCGGGACATCCTCGAAACGATGGGCTGGTACATCGATATCTACAAGTTCTCGGGCGGATCGTTCGCACTGATGCCCGAAGAAAGCGTGACGGAGCTCATCGAGATCTGCCACGATTACGACGTGGAGGTCTCCACAGGCGGATTCATCGAGAACGTCCTCGTCAAGGACAACGACAAGGTCGAGGAGTACGTCGCCGAGTGTGCGAACCTCGGGTTCGACATCGTTGAGATCTCCTCGGGCTTTCTCGCCATCGACACCGACGACATGATCGCGCTGACCGAACTCGTCGCCGAGCAAGACGGCGTCGAACCCAAACCCGAGATCAACGT
>CAYOFZ010000009.1:0-26239 GCA_964403315.1 uncultured Halobacteriales archaeon
GTCTACGTCCTCGGGGCGATGACGTTCGATCAGCGGATCGGGGTCGTCAGCGCGGCGATCTTCGCCGCCGCCCCGATGACGCTGATAACCTCCTCGGTGTTTCTGCCCTACGCGCCCACAACCCTGTTGAACCTGATATTTGCGGTCTGTTATTTGTACGGCATCCGCGAGGGAAGCCGGGCGAGCGCCGCCGTCGCGGGGCTGGCCATCGGCCTGGCGTTTTTCTCCCGCCCCTACACCGCCATGTTGTTCGCCGCGCCGTTTATCGTCCACGCGCTCTGGACGACTGTCACTGCGATCCGCGAACGCGGGCTTTGGCCAGTGCCCGATCCCGTCGAGCGCCACGCGCTCACGGCCGCGGGCGGACTGGCATTGGTTGGGGTGACGCTCGCGTACAACGCGGTGTTGACGGGCTCGCCGCTGGTCTTTCCCTTTCAAGCGAACGCACCCCTCGACGGGCCGGGGTTCGGCCTCCGACGCCTCGGCGACCTCTCAGTCGTCTACACGCCGGCGCTGGCGTTACGTGCGAACGCGCATGTGCTCTGGTATTTCGCAACGCGGTGGTTCACCGCCGGGATTCTCGGCACCGCGTGTGCATTAATTGGACTCGCCGTTACCATCCAGCACTGGCGAGACGATACGGCTCGGGTGGCCGAGACCGTGCTCGCGGGGTTGTTCGTGTCGATCCCGCTGGGTAACGTCGCGTTCTGGGGGAATCTCAATATACTGGGGACGATAACTGATCCGGCGGACGGCCTGATCTCGCTGTTTGGCCCGTACTATCATTTCGATCTGCTCGTGCCGCTATCAATATTCGCCGCGCTGGCGGTAGTAACCGGCTGGCGGTGGATCCATCAGCGGGCTCACGAACGCTTCTCGCCGCGCACTGCCGTCGTGGTGCTGGCGGTCGTGCTCGCGGTGAGTATAACAGTGGTCGGCGCGGCCGAGGCGAGCGTGGTCTCGACGCCGGTCGAGCGAAACTCCGCGTACACGGAGAAGTACGAACAGGTGTACGAGCCCTTCGAGGAAACCAACTTCGAGGACGCGGTGGTGTTCATCCCCACACCGTACGGCGACTGGCAGAACCACCCTTTCCCGTATCTGCGCAACGATCCTGACTTCGACGGGCCGGTGGTGTACGCCCTCGACCGGGATGCGGCCGGCGACTTCGCCGTGATCGACGAGTATCCCGACCGAACGTACTATCGATTTACCTACCACGGCGAGTGGTCTGCACGCGCGGATAGCTTCGTTATCCCGAAACTCGAACCCGTGTCGGTGCGCGAGGACGGGACGCTTGCGGGCGAGACGGTCGCCGGGGTTCCTGCGGACCTCGCCGTCGAGCGGGCACGGATCACCCTGGAGACCACCGCCGACGACGGCTCGGCCACCCACGTCATCGAGGATCCCGAGGAGTCCATCGCCGTCGGTTGGCGACTCGACGGCGAGAGCGACAGTGCCGAGCTCGGCGTACCCGACGCGGGCGGGGAATCGGTACGGATCGGAGACACCGATACGGTCACCGTGTCGATCACGCTCGTCGGCTCCGATGGGGAGACGCTGACCTACCGCCAGGAGATCACCGTCAGAACCGACGGCGACAGCATCGAGGCGATCTGGCCGCCCGAGCGGTCGGTCTGTACGCTCGGAACCCAGTGTGGCAATGCGGGAACCTACCTCCCGGATCGCCCCGACACCCGACGCGAGGGGGTCGTCTTCGAGACGCGACTCGACAACCGCGCCGAAGTGCCATCGCGGTACCGCACCCAGTGAGATGGTCGTGAGCACTGTGTGACGACGAACTACCGGGATTTTTATTCCTCGACTGGTATTGACGGGCGAAGTCATCGGCCATCGAGAAATGGTAGAAATAATACACGATTGGTAGATCTCGTGTAGGATGGTCGTTCGGCCGTCACGTTTCCCACACCATGTATCGACTTATCAACGGTGGCGATATGATCCCCACCACGGATCGTCGAACCGCTCTCCCCGGACAAACGCGCCGGTAGCTGTCTCGAATATCCGTGACTGGTGCACCACAACCCGACGCGGCGGACATCGAGAAGCGGTTGCACGGTGATCTACCGATCATGGACGCTGCTTCCGCTGCTGCACGGATCGACGATGACGCGACGATACTCACGAGTGGATTCGGCAGCGTCGGCTATCCCAAACTGATACCGATCGCACTGGCCGCTTCGGACCGTAATCTGTCGTTGACGGTGGTGAGTAGCGGCAACGTCGGTGAGGAGATCGACGTGACGCTCGTCGACTCAGGAGCCATCGCGCGCCGCTTCTCGTACCAATCTTCCGCTGTCGCTCGGAACGTGACGAACAGGCGCGAAATCGCTCTCGACGGAGACGCCGCTCGCCACCGGCGAAAACCGCTTCCGGGTCCACGAGTTCAAGGACCTCCTCTATGACTTCGGCGTCGACATCGTTACGCCCGACCCGACGACGTGCGGCGGGCTGGCCGAGTCGAAGGCCATCGCCAACCGTGCCGAGGAGAATTATATCGTCTTCTCGCCACACAACGTCTGTAGTCCGATCGGGACGATGGGATGTGTCCACCTCGGGGCTTGCGTCCCGAACTTCGGTGTACTCGAATACCACTCCCTCGAAGTCGACTGGTGGAACGACATGCTCACACGCAACGAATCGCTCATCCAGGACGGGTACATCCAGGTTCCAGAGGACCCCGGACTGGGCATCGAATTGAACGAGGACGTCGTCGAGGACCACCTCGCCGAGGGCGAGGAGGGGTTCAGGTAACCGATTGCTCCCCGCTACCACGCACCGCGAGATCCCAGTGAATAACTTACCATTCGACACCGTTGAGCGTGCCGCCGTGATGTGGGGATTCTCAAGTATGTCCCCATGATACTGACGGCCACGCGATGGGGTAGTCCACCGACTATAGCCGAACGTTGCGAGCCTCGCGGATGAATGGGAAGGGATCGTCGAGCCGAAAGTAATCGAAGTTCGGCATCGTATAACAGGACTTGGCGATCTCCCAGGCCGTTCCCGCGAACGACGGCTTCTCGACCAGCGGGGAGTCCTCGCGCAGGATGCTCAGGAGGTGTTCGGCCTCACCGTAGAGATAGTGGCTTCCGATACCGACCTCGTAGCCGGGGTCGACCAGGTCGGACCGTCCGCCGCCCTGGAGCCAGTACCAGTAGGGAAAATCCGCACCCGCGTGGACGGCACAGGCGAGTGACTGCCACATCCGCGGGTTGATCTCCGCGATCTTGAACTCACCCGTTTCCGCGTCCTCCATATACTCGATACAGGCGAGGCCGTGCCAGTCGAGCTCGTCGAGCAGCGTTCGGCCCGCTGCCTCCAGTTCTGGAATATCGACGGTCTCGCGGTAGACGCCACCGCTGCCAGTGTAGGAGTTGCCCCGGATCTGGCGGTGCTGGAACGTCGCCAGCGCCTCGCCGTGGTCGTACAGCGCGCCGAAGACGTACTCGTCGGCGCTTCGCACGTACTCCTGGACGATTGGCGTGTGGTTCATCTCCTCGCGGATCGCCTCGATATCGGGTGTTTCCCCCGGCTGGAGGTGTTTCACCGTCTTGACGATCTCCGACTCGTTGGGTGCGTACGAGTCGACATACTCGTCGGCGAGCAGGTTGAACCGGGATTTGACGATGAATTCGGGGTCCCAGTCGTCGACCTCGTCGAGAAGCCGGGTTTCGGGCATCGCCACGCCCGCCGCCTCCGCGGCGTCCGCCAGGCGCAGCCGGTCATGGACGGTTCGCAATGAGTCGAGCGACGGGATGACGGGGTGGACGTACCGCTCGAACTCGTCACGGTACTTGGCCAGTACGTACGGGTCCTGTGGTCTGATCGGGATGATCGTTCGGACGTCCGGACGAGCGGCGATCCCCAAGAGTGCGTCCTTGTAGGCGATCAGATCGCCTCGTGCGGACGGAATGATGATCGATTCGTCACAGAACCGCGAGGCGAAGGTCGGGAGGTTCCCGTCTTGGGCGGCGACGACCGTATGTACTCCCCGCTTGGCGAGCGACCGGACACACGCGTAGCTATGGGGCAGTGGCGACGCGGATAGCAAAACCGAATATCGTTCGTCGGTCGATGGAGCCATACTATCGATTCAGAATGCTTGAAAAAGTAGCTACCGACTTCGTCGAATCCTCAAGACGGTCGTATCCTCTCGAGACTCCATCGCTGGGACGCTGACCAGCCAGCCCATAGCAACCGAAGAGAGCTGGATCGACGCCCGGACCATACTCCCCTGCTCGACGATTTATGATTCGGCGGCCAGATCGTAGGCAACCAGGGATTCGATCCCGGCACACCCGCCCTCGGCAAACAGGGAGACGCCGGTACTGTCCCACTCCGGAAACACGAGGTTCGTCATCGTTCGGCGTCCCTCGTTGGCGAACACCTCGACCGAACATCGGTCGACCAGCACGCGCAGTTCGATCGTTCCGTCCGCGAGCGGTTCCATCGGTGCGGACGCCACCCCATAATAACCGTCGTCGAAGAACTCGCCCGAGTCCGTCCGGTCGAATCGCAGTTCCTCGTCCACCGCGTCGTAGACGATCACGCTTTCCTGATCGTCGCCCTCCCTGACCCGGAGTCCAACCCGGTCGGCGCTATGAGGATCGATGGTCGCAACGAGTTCGAGCGTGCGTCCCGTCACGTCTTCTCCCTCCAGAGGGTCCCTGCCAGGCGTGATCCGCCCTGAATCCAACTCAGCCAGGGTCTCCTTCCGCGTCTCGGTCATTTCCTCCGCAGGGGTCTGTCGTACTTCGATCTCGTCTTCCGCGTCCATGAGCGTGATTGTGCGTGGAACCGTCATCGCACCTCGCCAGCCGTCAGTCGGCGTGTCCATCGCGTAGGTCCAATTGTTCATCCAGGAGATCTGCAGTCCCCTGTCTTCCGGCGTATTCGACCACTTCTGGGTCGCATAAAAGTCATACCCGTAATCCGCCGTGACCACCTTCTCGACATCGAACTCGGTCCCATCGAAGCGTCCCACGTGGTGTTCGACCGTGCGGGTCTCCACCGGCGACACCGTCATCACCCATCGCGTCTCATCCGATCCCTCTACCGGGCGTTCGTACAGGCTCGGACACTCCCATCCCTCGCCGCCCGATTCGTAGGTACTCTCATACGTCCAGTCGATGAGGTCCTCCGAACTGTAGATCTCGACGCCCGCAGCCCGGTCCTCGGTCGCCGCGACGCGGGTAACGACCATACGCCAGTTTTCCTCCGATTCGTACCAAAACAGGTTCGGATCGCGCCAGTTACCGACATCGCTCGCGAGTATCAGGTTGTCTTCGTACTTGTGAACGGTTCGTCCGTTGTTCGTGCTATACGCGAGGCGCTGGTCCTCGGTGCCGTCGTCGTGGTGGCCTGTGTACAGCGCTACGAGGGCGTCGTCTCCGAACCCGGCGGTGTTGTGTTCGTCGATGACTGCCCCACCCGAGAACGCCTGAATCGATTCGGTGTCCGGGATCTTGGTGCCGTGCTCGGTCCAGTTAACGAGATCCGTACTAGTCGCGTGATCCCATCGTCGGCTATCCGCGCCTGCCTGGTAGAACAGGTGGTACACACCGTCGTTGTACACCAGCCCGTTTGGGTCGTTCATCCAGCCGTTAGACGGCGAGAAGTGATACTCGGGTCGCCATGGCCGGGACGTCGAATTCGTCGCGGATGCCGTCTCGATAATCGACGGGAAGGCGTCGAATCCACCGAACAGCGCCGCTGTAGACGTGCCTGCGCCCATCGCGTGGATCACGTTGCGTCGGCTGAGTTTCGTTGGTTTCTCTGATCTTCCTTCTTCCGTTCGCGTTGGATCATCCCGAGCCACGCACAACCCACCAGTTGCTATATACTTTTATTTACTGACTATGATCGTTTTACATAATATATTAAATTATCATTCAATTATATGGATATAATAAAAGAACAAACGTTCCAGCGGGTTCGAACAGCCCCTCGCGGGATGTGACGATGAAAGCATCCATTGGACGGGCCGATGAGGAAATATCAATATAGTCGATCTATCGACGAAACCGGATCGTTATGCCGACGCTTCGTCCGCTATCGGATAGCTACCCGTCCCTCGTCTCGGTCGCCGTTGCTTTCGGCGTTCACTCGTGTTTCGATCTCGGCAAGTACCTCGTCGGTCATCTCCTGGCCGCCCGTATTGGGGACGGTGGCGTGTTCTTCATTGTAGTGACGCGCGAGTTCGAGTCCGCGCTGACCGATTTCGTTTTCGGGTTCGAACGCCTGTTCGATCTCTTCCTCGATGGTCCGGAACTCGAACTCCTCGGGGGAGATCTCGAAGGTGTACGCGCCGGTGATCGAATCGCTGGCGAAGACGAAATCCCGTTCAGCGTTGTACTCCGCCGACCATGCAAACGGGGCGTGCAGGTGATCGAGGAACCCAGCCACCGGACCGCTGCCAAGCTGTTCGGCGCGTTGGGCGTCGTTCGTGGTCTGGAACTGCTGGGAGGGAACTGGGTTCGTGGGATCGGTGATGTCGGCGACCCAGACGCCCTCGTGGTAGCCCCCATCGACCAGGAGGGTGGTATCGCCACACGGAACCACGTCATGGAAGTGGGTCGTCCAGAAGAAGGCCTCGTCCTCGCTTTGTTCATTGGCGTTGGGCGAGTGGGTGAAACCAATGGGGATCGGGTTCTCGGGCGAGCCCTCGCCCCAGCCGATGTCGAAGATATGCTTGCCACCGGGAATCCCGGTCGCCGTCTCGTCGCTGAGAACCGCGAGCTTGCGCTCGGGATCGAACCGCGCGGAATGTAGTCCTTCGAATCCCGGGGTGCCGATCTCCTCGTAGTCGGGCCGGTCAGCGTAATCGACACGGCCACGTTCGGTCGGCGCGGCGGGATCCGAGAGATCGAACACGACGTACCCGACGAAATCACCGCTGATATACGCCACATGCAGGAGTTCCCGGTCGAGTTCGACATTGAGTTCATGACAGTTGCCGCCGGGTCCGGATTCATCGATCAATTCCGGATCGGTCGGGTCGCTCACATCGTAGGTGAGCACGCCCGGCGCACTGTCGTCCTTGTCGACAGCGTACAGGAGTGGCTCTTCGGAGTGGGCGTCGAAATTGTGGACGCCGGTACGGGGCGTGTCCACGTCGGCGATGATCGTCGGCTCCTCGACGGTCCCCTCGTCGTAGCCGTAATCGACGACTTGGAACCCTAGTTCGCCGCCCTCGATGTTGGGTTCCTGGGTGCGGTAGTACAGACCATCGCGGGGGTCGAACTCCACGTCGTTTTGACGGTTCGTGCTGTCCGAGCGCAATCGATGGATCTGGGTGGGGTTTTCGAGATCAGCGAGATCGACGAGGAAACTCCCGCCCTCGCCGTAGTACCCACCCAAGAGGCCATACCGGCCGTCGTCCCGAACGACGCCGTTGCTGTAGATCCCGGGCGGGTTGTCGAGGAAGGCGTGCCCGAGCAGGTCGAGCCGCCCCGTGGCGGATTCGCCCGGCTCCCCCTCGTCGTGGTCGTCCGCAACTGCCGTCCCCGCTCCCGTGGCACCGATTGCCGTGGTTGCGATCCCGGTGTATTTCAGGAAATCGCGCCGTGACTGATCGAACATGATACAACAACCGTGTCAACACCCACCGTATTATAATTAACTTTCGTTGTATTATGATTGAAAATCAAGCAATTTTTTGGATGGATCCACATGTACAACCAAGTATGGTGGACAGTATCGCAAGCGCCAGGTTTTGAAGGGGCCATCGTGTAATCATCTACATGGCAGTCGCAGCAGCTGCATACACGGCGGTGAAACGAGCACTGAGTGCCCTCCCCGGTGTCGATACCGATCAGGTCGATAACGCCATTAACCGGGACGTGATCGAATCGGCCGTCGATAGGCGAGGCGTTGAGGCCGTTCATGACACGGACGTCTTACGGGCAGCTATCGATCAGGACGCGGTTGATGCAGCAGTAGATTTCGATGAATTCCGCGACTCGGTCGCGGACTCGATCAGTAGTGACGACTACCAATCCCGATGATCGCCCAGTTCGAACGATGACCCGTCTGGAGTATGCAAGCCGAGGAGTCAACCGAAAGTAGGCGAGTATTCGGAAAGTGATGACGAGTACCGCCCTGAGTTCCCGGCGACACCCGAATCGGCTACGAGTACGACCACACCCACGATCAGTCGGGCCAATGCACTGATTCCATGACGGATCCGTTCGATCCGATCCTTCTCACGATGGGGGTCTATTTTCTCGCAACGCTTCTCATAGCGTGGTGGTTCGGTCGCGGTGCGGGCAGCGGGTACGTCACGTTCACCTTGGCCGGCAAAAACCTCGATTTACTCCCGTATACGATGACGTATTTTTCCACGTTCGTCGGCGGCGGTCTCACGATGGGTATCGCACAGACCGCGTTTATCGACGGTATCAGCGCTCAGTGGTATGCGATGACACAGGGACTCGCGTGGATCACCCTCTCGTTTTTCATCGCACCGTTGTACTCGTTCGATGTCGTTAGCGTTCCGGACCTGCTGGGTCGCGTATTTGGCCCGTATACACAATACTTCGCGGCTTTCTTTACACTCATCGGACAGGTATCGTTGACCGCAGCCCAGACGATTGGCATGGCGACGATCATTGCGACCGTGACGGACATCCCCTTGCAGGTCGGCTTCTGGATCAGCACGCTCGTGTTCGTGGGTATTACCGTCTGGGGCGGAATGAACTCCGTCGCGTGGGCGGACACGCTTCATGGAGTCATTATTATCGTCGGCATGGTCATCGCGATCCCGGTGGCGGTAGCAAATATCGGCGGAATAAGCGCTATTACCGGAGAACTCCCGGATTCCTCTCTGAACTGGTTCGGCGTTGGCTTGATTCAAATCGCCAGCTGGTATTTCCTCTATATCACCGTCGGGGGAGCCACACAACACCTGCTGCAACGAACATGGGCCGCGAAAAGCCCCCGGGTCGCCGCTGCCGGGATCTTCCTGTCCGGGGTAGTCATTACCGGGTACGGAATCCTGACTGCTACGGCCGGTTTGATCGCACGGACGGAGGGTGCTACTATCGACTCCTCGCTGGCCTTCGCGTGGACGCTGCAGAACACCTTGCCACCCGCCTTCGCCGGGCTGTTGCTTGCGGCCGCGGTCGGCGGCGTCATGAGCGGTGCGGACTCGTTTCTGTTGGCCGGGGCGACCACCTTCGTCAACGACCTCTACATCCCGTTTCGCGGCGGCACCGACGCCGTCTCCGAGCGCCATCTCGTGAGAACCATGCGGTTGATAATACTCGTTTTTGGCATCGGGGCCGCACTCATCGCGCTCACCGGAGTTCGGATCATTGCGGTCGAAAGCGTCGGGTTGGGGATCATGTCCGTGTTGTTTGCCGGGATTCTCGCGCTGTTTTGGGACGGTACCAAGCGTGAAGCCGGGTTTCCGGGCTTCGTCGTCGGTGGGATCGTCTTCGTCATTTGGCGGTTCTGGTTGGGTGAACCGGCCCTCTTGGATCAAGGCCCGCTCGAATCCGCCGTTCCGGCGATGGTTTCCGCACTCGTCACCATCATCGGGGTGAGCTATCTGTATCCCGAAGGGAGTACGTTTACCGTGGACCAAATCCGGCAGGCCGCCACTGAGGATATGAAACGGTTCACGGGGTCGGACACGACGCTTACCGATAGTGATGGAGAAACCACTGCTGATGATTGATCAGGTGCATTCGGAGAGGTCAATCCTATCCCCACTCGACCGCCGGATTGTACGGCGACAGGTAGTCGGCCCGACACGCATCGAGAACGATCAGCACCACGTTCGGCGGTTTCGCTTCCTCCATACCCCCAGGATCCCCGTCGACCCCCGTAACCGTACCGGCGGAGTCACCTCAGCCGTCCGGCGAGGCGCTCCGCCGTATAGACGCGGTCCATCAGAGCGTCGAAGACGGCAGGTGAGCCCGACAGCGACAGCACTAGGGCGGCCGCCGTGTTCGCCTGACGGGGATCGTGCCGGAGCGAGCGGCGGAGATACGGCCGCCCCTCCCGGAGGCGACCCGCCTCGCAGTAGGTGACGCCCGCGTCGGCCAGCAGCCGGGCCCACGTTCCGTCGGGCAGGTCGTACTCGCGCCTGAGGTGCCGGATCGCGGCGGCCAGCCGATCCGGGTCCGCGGAGATGTTGTCACCGCCGGTCCCCTTCACGACCAGCGGCTCGTCGACGTAGCTGAAGGTGTACTCGCGGGCGAGCCGGAGACACAACTCCCAGTCCTCGAAACAAGGAAGGGATTCGTCGAACCCGCCACAGTGCTCGAAGGCCTCGGGGGTCACCAGTAGGGTCGAGGTGTAGGTGAACACGGCCATGCGTCGCACGGCGTCGGAGACCTCGCCGGTTTCCCCGCCCCGGTGTAGGGGCTGGCCGTAGTCCTTCGTGATGGCGGTGTAGACCACGCTATGGGGTTCGAGTTCGGCCACCTGCGTTTCGAGCTTGTCTACGCGCCAGCGGTCGTCGGAGTCGATGAACGCGACCGCGTCGCCCTCGGCGGCCCGGATCCCGGCGTTGCGCGCGGCACTCGGTCCCTCGGGGTCGTCCCGGCGGAGATAGTTGATCCGCGAATCGGCGAACGACTCCACCACCGCCCGCGTTCCGTCGGTCGATCCGCCGTCGACGACGATCAGTTCGAGATCGGCGTACGACTGGGCGAGCACGCTCTCGATGGCCCCCTCGAGTACTGAAGCCCGGTTGTACGTCGGGAGGACGACGCTCACGCGGGTCACAACACGGTCGCGCCGGCGGCGACCGGCAGCGCGATCCCGGTGACGAACCGCGCGTCGTCGCTCGACAGCCACAGGAACGCCGCACTGATGTCTTCGGGCTGGATGATCTCGCCGAGCACGTTATCGGGACCGGACTGCTCGGCGATCTCGGCCATCTCCTCGCTGATCCCCTCGACGATGCCGCCGGTCATGGGCGTGTCGACGGCGCTGGGACAGACGGCGTTGACGGTGATGTCGTGGGGGGCAAGCTCCATCGCCAGCGTCTTCGTCAGTCCGAGCACGCCGTGTTTGGCCGCCGAGTAGTGGCCCAGCCCGGGCGAGGCGTTGAACCCCGCCATCGACGAGGTGTTGACGATGCGACCGCCCTCCCCGCGCTCGATCATGTGCTTCCCGACGTGTTTCGCACACAGCCACGTACCCTTCAGATCGACGCCGAGGGTCGCATTCCACGTCTCCTCGTCGAGTTCCATCAGGCCGGTCGCGGGGGCGATCCCCGCGTTGTTCGCGAGGATGTCGATCCGACCGAACTCGTCTATCGCGCGCCCGACCGCGTCTTCGACCTCGCCGGCCTGTGAAACGTCCATCTCGACACCGACCGCGTCCTGGCCGCGCTCCTCGACTAAGGCGACTGTTTCGGCCAGCTGATCCTCCCCGGAGAGTTCGTATCGGGAGGCTTCGGGCGTCTCGCAGATGTCGGTTGCGACCACGTTGGCCCCGTTTTCGGCATACCGGAGCGCATGTGATCCGTCGAACTATTTTGACAGGGAACATGGGAGAAGACTTACAAGGATCAGTCATTCCTCCGGGGAAGCGTGAAAGGGGCTCGTTTCACGCCTTCCTCGATAGTAACGAGTATGACGACAGCAACGAGAATCGCCAGGGCCTCCTGAAGAGTTCCCAGTAATCCAAGGGCGACAAGCAGCGTCGTCGCACAGGCAGGTGCGTGGTCGATGTCGGTCCAGAGCATCCCCGCTCCCGTCATTCCCATAGCGAAGGTTCCACTCGCCACGATCCGCAGGATCGCCCACGAACTGAGCGAGTGTTGAAATCCGACCGTCAAGCCGGTCGCAAACAGGTGATATCCGATCAATCCTGCAACGATGCCGAGCACATGACCCCCGATCACCGTGCTCGGTTGATGCGTCGGATCATCGGGCGCTTTGACCATGACATAGGCAGTCGGACCGATACTCGGGAAAACGAATGGTTCCCCTACTATCAACGTAACCGCTCCGAGCGCCCCAATAAGAACCGCTCCGTGTATTCCCTTGGCGAGAATTTGTCTCATATGATACGGACTACTGACGTAGGATCAAATACCAGCCTACAACGGATGAACGTTCGCTCGTGAACTACCCCACCCTGTTCGGCCTGGCGGCCTCGCTGAGGGTGGGGCTTTCTGCTTCGGCGACGCGCTTTTTCACCGCCAAAGGCGGCACAGGGAGTGCAGTCTCCACAGGCGTAGATTCGGCCCGTCCCATGCCTATTGGTTCGATGGGTCGGTTCCACGGGCTGACGCACGCTTCTTGTCGCGTTCGAATGCCAGTCGGTTGTCCTACTCCCGCAAGGAACGAACCGGGCCGTCCGGTCCGGCGAGTGAGTCGGGAGCGGGTGCATGGAACGCCCATCTTACAACTACAGACGGGCGTTCAAACCATAATAGTATCGATGTACGAACGAATAATGACGGCGGGTGTATCTCCCACCTACTCGCTCGGCCTCCTTCGCCGGCCTCGCTCTTTGAGGTGGGAGGCTTACCCGCCTGCACCGCTGAAGCTAAACGGGGAATCCTCGGTCGCCGTGACTGCGCTGTCATTCACCCTCGACAGGAGGAGAAATCCCGATCAGATTTCCACATCCATGTCCGGGGGACCACGAACCGCGAAGCTGTAATTCAACAGCCCGACGAACACGACACCGCCGAGGATGTTCCCAAGCGTCGTCAGTGCCTGGAAACGCGCCCACTGGAGCCACGTAATATCCGCTCCCGCCAGCATGCCGGCGATCAGTTCGGCGTTCGCGGCAACACAGTGAGGGAGATGGCCGAAACCAATGAGGAACGTGACAACGAAGATCACGACGATACGACTGATCGTGTCCCCGACCGACGAGAGGATCCACGCGAGCAACGCCATCAGCCACCCGGCGATGATGGCACCGAGGAACACGCCCATCGGGGAGAGCCCGAGGAACGTATTGGTAGTATCAATGAACACCTGTCGCTCGGCGAGATGTAACGACTGGCTGGCATAAAAGCCGAGCACTGCGAACGCTCCACTCCCGAGTAGGTTGCCGACGTATACGATCGTCCAGAGTTGCACGAGCTTTCGTAGCTTGGCATAGCCACTGAGAACCGGCATCAACGCGAGGGTCGTATGTTCGGTGAACAGTTCCGTCTGGCTCATAATCGCGAAGATGAACCCGAAGGTGTACACCACCCCTTTCAACAGTTGTGTGACAAAACTATTGAACACCGCGCCCGCCTGTGACGCCATGATGAACAATGCGAACACGCCCAACGAGAGATTCAACCCACACGAAAGCGCCGAGAGGAACTGACCGCTAGGCGGTCGTACGAGTTCGCCAAAGCCCTCGTGAATTTGCAGTCGTACGATGTCTTGATAATCCCGCTGAGTATCCAGCTCTTCAAGCGACGGACTCATAAACGCATTTCGCTACCAAATCAGTAAAATCACAGGCCTGCATTTGCTTATCACTCGTTTCGTTGATGGATAGGCTAGTTTCGACTAAATGGTGACGAACCCATGCCAATTTAGTACGGACACCGCGTCCCACAACACGATGAATATCGATCTGCGACGGCAGCTCGCTCAGAACCTGACCGCTGAGTCGGAGGCCTACGGGTATACGCTCAGTGTCTGGGGTGGCGGTGCGATACTCATCAACCAATACGGGACGCCGAGCATTATCGAGATCTTCCTTTATATTGGTGGCGCACTCCTCGCATTCGCGGTGCTTGCGGCGATCGCGTTCCGTCATCTGTTCGACGAACTGGAGACTGCCCGGCAACGGCAGTTCATCATCGCATCCATGATCCGCATTATATCGACACTCGGGAGTCTCGTCCTGGCGTATTTCATCACGATAGCGACGATCAATTCGTGGATCCCTTCAGCCGAGGGATTCTTGTTTATCGGCTTCCAGGTGACGTTCACGTACAATCTCTTCGTCCTTTCGGAACAAGCCACCACAAGGGTAGTCGCGCTGGTCACGCCCAGTGCGGAGTGACTACCGATTTACGGCCGTACCACGAGCACCGGAACCGTCGCTTCTCGAATCACCCTCTCGGTGACGCTTCCTTTCAAGAAGTGATCCAGGCCCGTACGACCATGGGTGCCCATAACGATGAGATCGATGTCCTGTTCGTCGGCATACGTGAGGATCTCCTTGTGGGGTACCCCTTGTGTGGTGGCCGTTTCAACTGACACCTCCATATCCTCGGCGCGTGACTCGACGGCTGTTGACGGCTGCTCGTTCCGGTCAGCTTGGTTCCCTTCGCTGGTCGAAAAATCGGACGCGGTGACCGTCTCGTACTCGCCGGTATCGAAAACGTGTAATCCATGGACTGTTCCGCCGGTGAACGTTGCAATCCGGAGGGCTTCATCGATGCCGGTCCCGGCCGTCTCGCTCTCATTAACCGGGGCGAGAATCGCTTCATACATATACGAGATATCAGCACTTGTGGAAAATAAATTTTCTCCGTGATTTAGCCGGGATCTACAGTCATCCGGACTGGCAACCGTACTCACAACCAGAGCCGTCAATCACTCCTCGAATCGGCGGATCGCGACCGTTCGTTTCAGCCCTTGATGTTGCACACCGGGAACGTCCGCGCGACCCGGTCACCGATTCCCAGAGCATCGCTCACGCGGACGACCTCGTCCACGTCCTTGTACACGCCGGGTGCTTCCTCGGCGACGGTGGCCCCGCTCTGGGCCTTGACGTAGATCCGGTCCTGATCGCGCAGGTCGGTTTGCACGTCGCCACCCCAGTAGGTGTCTTTGGCTTCCGTGCGGCTCATCAGCCGACCCGCACCGTGGGCCGTCGAGCCGAAGGTTTCGGTCATCGACTCGCTGCCACCCCGGAGGACGAAACTGCCCGCGCCCATGCTCCCGGGGATGATGACCGGCTGGCCGACATCACGGTAGGCCGGCGGGATCTCTTGGCGGCCCGCCGGAAACGCCCGGGTCGCGCCCTTGCGGTGGACGTAGAGTTCGCGCTCCTCGCGGTCGACGGCTTCTGCTCGCGGGCGTTGCCCGCTCGCACGGCCCGAGGCGCTCTGCGCCTCGCTGTCGCCGTCTCCCATCGGTCGGCCCTCCGGCCCGATCCCGACCTCGTGGACCTCCTTTTTGGCGATGTTGTGGGCCACGTCGTACAGCAGATCCATCTCCATGTCCTCCCAGTCGCGTCCGAAGACGCGCTCGAACACCCGCCGGGTGCGGTGCATCACCAGTTGTCGGTTGACCCACGCGAAGTTGATCGCCCCACACATCGCGCGGTAGTACTCCTCGGCCAGCCGACTCCCGGCGGGGGCGGCGGCGAGTTCCTTGTCGGGCAACTCATCGAGCAGATCCTCGTGTTCGGTTTCGATCTCCCGGAGGTAGTCGGTACAGACCTGATGGCCGAGCCCCCGGCTGCCAGTGTGGATGAGGACGACGACTTGGTCCTCGGAGAGACCGTAGGCGTCGGCCACGTCCTCGCGGAAGACATCGGTCACGCGCTGGACTTCGAGGAAGTGATTGCCCGAGCCGAGGCTCCCGATCTGGTTTTTGCCCCGATCTTTCGCCCGCTGGCTCACCGCCGCGGGGTCGCCCTCGGGGCGGATCCCCTCGTCCTCACAGTGGGCCAGATCGTCCTCAACGGCGTATCCTTCCTCTACGGCCCACTCGACACCCTGGTCGAGGATTGCCTCGATGGTATCAACGCCTGCCTCAACGACGCCGCCCCCGCCCAGCCCTGAGGGGATGTTCGCAAACAGTGCATCGACGAGTTCCTCCTCATGGCCCTGAAGGTCGTCGTAGGTGAGGTTCGTTTTCATCATTCGTACTCCACAATTAATATCATAACCGACGGCTCCGGGTGAGATACAGCCGTTTTCGGCGTCCAGCGCGGCGACACCGCCGACCGGGAAGCCGTAGCCCTGATGGCCATCGGGCATACAGATCGCGTAGTTCGTGATGCCGGGCAGATGGGCGGTGTTTTTGATCTGTTCTAAGGTTTTGTCCTCGCCGATCTCCTCAAGTAGGGCTTCGCTTGCGAGCACCCGAGCGGGTACGCGCATGCCACCCTCTTGGGGGATCTCCCAGACGTTCTCCCGGACCTGTTCGAGGGTCACATCGCCGGCGTCGTAGGTGGTCATATCCGGACTTCCGAGAGCGGACGGGGAATACGTTTCGCCCGTATCGGTCGGATTTCCGTTCAATCGCGCGGATTCAAACGTCGAAGACAACGTAGGCCCGCCAGCCCTCCGCGAGTTCTTCGAGGGCCATCTCCGAGTAGGTCACGGCTTTCACCTCGCGGGCATCGATGGCGGTCAAGGGAACGCCGCGGGCGCTACCGGCGAGGTGCCAGTCGCCATCGATTTCGCCGACTTCGACACGGTTTTCGACCGGGAGGACGCCGCGAACGTCGCGCTGGTAGATGAGGTCGTCGAGGTAATCGAACAGCAGCGCCTCGCGGCCCTCGGCGGTCACGGCGAGGGGAAACCGCTCGCCGCACTCGGGAATCACATCACACTGGGCGGCCGCCAGCCCGTCAGCGACCGCGGCGAAGACCGCCGCAAGCGTCGGTCCGCGAGCCTCGACGGCCACATCGGCGGTGTGATCCCGAAGGTCGAACGTCGCGTCCATATCCCGAACGCGGTGAGGACGGTCAAAGGTTCTGTCGGTGGGGAGTAGGCGGTGGTATTATAACCGATCCCGTCCTATTGTTGGTAGTGAGTGTCAACGTTGACATAGGGGTCGCCGAGCCGGGCGAAGACGACTACGTCGAAGAGGCTTGGCGACTTAAAGAGGAGATCCGCCTGTCAGAGGACGTACTCAGACAACGCCGGGGCTTTTTCACCGACGCCTACCGCAAGTCGACGGTGCATCTCCTCTTCATCGATGACGACCTCGCCGGGTTCGCAACCGTCCGCCGGGACGGGTACATCCTGTTTCTCGCGGTCGATCCTGAGCATCGAGGACAGGGCTTTGGCCGACGGCTCGTCGAGGCCGCCGCCGAGGACCACCAGGCCATCACCTGTCACGCCCGGACGAGCAACGAGGACGCGCTCGCGTTTTACGAGCGCCTCGGGTTCGACATCGCCCGGCGGATCGACAACTACTACGAGGACGCCGGCGACGCCTTCTATCTGAAACGCGGCGACAGCAGCGGTATCACCGCTCGTCTCTCCGAGTTCCTGGGTCGCTGATCGCCGACCGCTAACCCTATATCGCCCCGCCGGCGAGATGGGCGGGCATGGAGGAGCGAACGCGCGCGTACCTGCGGGGGCGATTTCGGGACCATTACCGCCGCAGCGGCCCCGATCTGCCGCCGGACGCGAGCGAACGCGAGTGGGGGTACATCCCCTGGACCGAGGGGCCGGACACGACAATGGTCAGACACCGCTCGCTTCTGGATCTCGGCGAGATCGGTGACTTCCTCGAACGCGAGCGCCCGCGCCACGTCTACTTCTCGGCGGGCCGGTACGACGACCCCAGCGCCGGGGCCATGAGCGAGAAGGGCTGGCGCGGCTCGGATCTGATCTTCGATCTCGACGCCGATCACCTCCCCGGTGTCACGCCCGGTGAGGACACCTACGCCGAGATGCTCGACGCCTGCAAGGACGCCCTG
This sequence comes from uncultured Halobacteriales archaeon, assembly GCA_964403315.1. Lineage (GTDB taxonomy): Archaea > Halobacteriota > Halobacteria > Halobacteriales > Halalkalicoccaceae > CAYOFZ01. The sequence continues at coordinate 17,614 of CAYOFZ010000009.1, forward strand.
TTTCGCCTGCTGGATTTCCTCGAAAACGACTTCGGCTTCGAGGACCTGACGGTCGTGTTTTCCGGCGGGCGGGGGTATCACGTTCACGTCCGCGATGCTGGAGTACAGGGTCTCGAACGCGAGAGCCGCCGCGAGATCGTCGATTACGTCCGGGGGATCGGGCTGGACTTCGATGCGCTGGTCACGACCACGCGAACCGCCGGCGGCGTCAGCCAGCGCGTGCTCGATACCGAGGGTGGCTGGGCGGGTCGAACCCATCGCAATTTGCTCGGGTTTTTCGACGACCTCGACGGGTTGAACGAGGACGACGCCCACGACCGCCTTCAGAAGTTCGACGGGGTCGGCGAGCAGGGGGCCGCCGCCGTGTACAACGCCGTCACGAACAGCCGCGAACGACTCGAAGCCGGCAACGTCGAACTCGGCGGTCCGGCGATGCGAAAACTGGTCCGCACCATCGGGGAACGGACCGCTGAGGAGGAGCACGCCCCTATTGACGAGCCCGTCACGACCGACACCAACCGGTTGATCCGCCTGCCGGGTAGCCTGCACGGCGGCAGCGGTCTCGAAGTCCGGCGACTCGACCGCGCGGCCCTCGACGGGTTCGACCCGCTGGCCGATGCGATCCCCGAGACGTTCGTGGGCCACGAAATCACGGTCTTCCTCCCCGAGGACCGACACGTCGAACTCGGGGAAATCTCGCGGACGCTCGGCGAGGGAACCCACACCGTCCCCGAGTACGTCGGCGTATTTTTGATGGCCCGTGGCTGGGCCGAGAAGGACCGAGAGCAATAGTTAAGAGGATCGGGGAAAACAGGGAAGATTATGCATCGCCGGTTCGTCGAGCATGGGGTGAGCACCTAGATGGATCTCGACGAACTCCAGAGCGTTCGGGACGCCGAACGCGGAACGGACAGCCTCCAGGGTTTGCCCGATGCGTTTTACGCGAACGCCGCCGATCACATCGCCGACCTGAAAGACGAACGCGAAGAACGCGCCGAGGACGCCGACGATCCCTTCGGCGATCCCGAAATCCAGCGACTCACGAGCGAGATCGACGCGGCCGAACAGGTCGTCGAGGCAATCTACGAGCGCCGGGTTGGCAAGCTGGTCAAACTCGCCAGTTTCGCGGCCGCCGACATGCCCGCCGACGAGGACGGGCTCACGACCGAGGAACAGGACCTCTTTTCCGATCTGGTGGCTCGAATCGAGGACAACCGAATCCGCGTGCTGGATGTGCTGGCCGGCGAGCACGCGACCGAATCCGATCCTGACGAAACCGAACCGACCGCCGGGGAGTCCGAGACGGGGGCCGAGGCCGACCCGGTTTCGACGGCCGACCCAGCCCCTCCATCCAGTCCGGAGGGCACGGTGGATTCCAACGCCGAATCCGGGGTTAGCGCCGCGGATCTCATGAGGGGAGGCGACCCCGCCCCGGATTCAGGTGCCAACCCCGTGTCCGAACCCGATGAATCGACTACCGAACCCGAAACCGAGGCGGAATCGGAATCGCTCGACCGTGTGACCCTGCGTATCACCCGCGATGTCGGCGAGATCGTCGGGATCGACGAGCGCGAGTACGATCTCGCAACCGAGGACGTAGTGACACTGCCGGAGACGAACGCCGACCCGCTCATTCAGCGTGACGCCGCCGAGCGACTGGACTGACGACTGGTTCGTAGTGTAAGACGGAAGACTACATTATCGGCAAAACGTGTGATTTAATGATTCACGTGGCCGCAAGTAAAAGACTCGATTAGTCCTTAGCAGTCTCCGCAGGAACCGTATACTCGTCGGCAATCTGGTGTACAGCACGCATGAGTCGATCCATATATCGATCAATATCCTCCCCCGAAATCGGATGACCATGCACAGGAGCAATATAATCAATCTGGTACTCGTTGAGAATCGATCGAAGGGCCTCTTCGAGATCTTGCGGATCGACGTATCGAAGCCAGACGAGGGTTTCCTTGTGGTAGGTATAGATGTCGTCGAGTGCAATACCATCATCTAACGTCGCGGAAGTCTCGGTACACTCGCCGGGCTGGTGGCGGCTCCCGAACCCGTCGGCGGTGAAGAGGACATGTGAACCATGATCGTAGATCCAGGTAGTGTGTGATCGATCCGCGAGTGGGGGATCGATGAAACTGAACGTCCGACCGAGGACATCAAGCGATCCGCCGATCTCGCATTTCGTTGCGGTCGGTGGAAGACCTTGGGCCTCGGGCGAACCCGATGAGGCGACCAATTCAACGTCGTCCTGTTCGGCAGCGAACGGTCCGACATTCCCAGAATGGGGATAATCGGAATGGGACAGAATGAGTGCATCGAGTCCGTGGCCGTCGGTTGTTGCCTCGATTGCGGCCGCGATTTGGTCCTCGTGATGGAACGATCCGGAATCGATGAGAACGTACTGATCGCCGTGCTCAATCAGATACACTGAGACGTGTTCGTGAACATCGTTTTCTTCGTCTTGGTAGCATTGGTTGATCCAATGTACATCGGGAGTGAGTTGTACCGTCATCGGATCACCCGAAGATACCGACTCGTCCTTCGGCATCGATTCGTCCGACGGTGTTTTTCATGCGGCGCATATACTCGGTGGCGTTCTCCCGGATCGGTAATCCGTGGGCCGGGAGGATGACCTCGGGATCGAACTTCTCGATGAGCTGATCGATCTCTGCTTGCGTCTTCTCGACATCGACATACTGGTACCAAAAGAGGACACGGCCGTGGAACTCGAACAGGCGATTGCCTTCAATATCTCGGTCGAGCTCTTCGACACAGTTCACACATTCATCTTCGTAATGGGGAAAGCCCAGCCAATCGACCGGGAGCAGTGAGCCGGTGTTTTGTTCACTCATCCACACCGATACGGCTGCATCCAAAAATGTCGCCTCATGGAATTCGACGGTATGTCCGCCGAGGTCTATCGCATCGCCCTCGCTGACGTGGATCGCATCGTCGAGACGGTACAGTTCGTGACCAGAGCCGTATTCCGGAGCGATAGGAGTGGCCTCGGGATGAGCGCGCAACAACGCGGGGGTATTCCCGGCGTGAGGCACGTCCGGGTGGGATATCATCAGGTAATCGAGATCACGGTCGCCGAGTACCATGTCCACTTCCTCAATTATTTTCTCCTTGCTGGCGGGCGAAAGTGTATCGAAGAGCAACGTTTGCTCGCCGACGAAGAGATAGGCGTTTTGGGGGAGGTGGACCTCGGCGTCGGGATCTATCCCATCGTAGTCGAGGTTGAACATTTCGCTTCGGTCTGGACCACATTCTTGTATCCAGTGAATGCCTGGTGCGATTTCACGTGCCATTGTATCCGATACCGGTTTCATTTAGGGAGGCTATATACTTTACGCGAAAGATAAGTGCGCTATAGGAGTCCTCCGAAGAAAACGGTAATCTGCCTAAATATTCCCGTTCCAGAGGGGAGCAAAATATTCATCAGGTTATTGAACACCAGAAACAGCACAATCGGTGTTACGACGCTAAATGCAGCTAATTTGGGAAGCGAGTTATACTGAAGCACCCATCCGAGCGCAAACAGATACAATGGAGTGAGTACCAGAAACCCAACCGGAGTTAACAATACCAAGTAGGCGAGTGACGATACAACAGCGCCGAAGAATTGTTTTTGCCGTCCTGAAGCATCGCTGAACGTCTCCATCCCAATCTCGGAAACCGACCACCCGGCCCCGGCTTCCTCTGTTGAACTGTCCTCATGATTCCTGGCTCGGTCATAGATCAACCAGAGGTTGATCAGGCCCCCAATCACGATCACGATCAGGACGGCCTGGGGCCAGAACGCGGCCCCAGGGTCGAAGGCCGAAATAGTGCCACCGGAGATTTGTCGTGACCGCAGCAAGAAGAACACAGCTCCCAGTAGTATCGCAATAGTAATACCCGCATCTATTCGAGTGCTAACCTCATCATCCGATTCCTGAAGATCCTCGATATCTCGTTGTTCTTGGCTCATTGTTGAGCATCGCTCCATATTCCGGTTATTTTCTGCCCAATCCTGGACTCCTGGAGTAGCGGCAGGAGGAACACAACTACGGCGAGCACCACAAGGACTGCGGATATGGGCCTGTCCAGGAATACGCCAAAGTCACCCTGGGCTTTGATGATTGCCCGCCGGAAACTGGGTTCGGCGAGCGGTCCGAGAACGAGTCCGATTACCAGTGGCGCAATTGGATAATTGTACTGTTCGAGATAGTACCCAGCTATCCCAGCGATCATCATCACCCATATATCGAATACGATAGTCCGGGTGGCATACGCTCCGATCACAGAGAAAACCAGTATCAGCGCGAGCAGTAGCTCTTGTGGGATGTGACGTATCTTCACGAACGTACGAACGAATGCCTTGTTAGCAAGAAGAACACCCACGTTCGCTAATAGTAACGCGGCAAAGATTGTATAGACGAGTTCGCCTTGGGTCTGGATCAACGCAGGGCCGGGTCGGAGCCCGTGAAGGATGAACGCCGCCAGAATCACCGCCGTTGTCGCACTCCCCGGAATGCCGAGTGTCAGCAATGGAACGAATGCGCCACTTGCAGCGGCGTTGTTCGCTGTCTCCGGTGCGGCGACACCCTCAGGAACGCCAGTCCCGAACTTCTCACGGACGCTTTTCGGCACGAGTCGCTGACCGAACGTGTAGCCGAACAACGCGCCTGTCGTCGCTCCAGCGCCTGGTAGAATTCCGATAAGTGTGCCGAGAACGGAATTCACACCGAGTATCCGCGAAAAGCGCTTGAAGTAACTCACCGGTGGAAGGATCGATCCGGTATCGATGGATCCGAGACTCCCGCCGCCAATCATCTGCCCGCCGGAACGGATCTGCTGAAGCACCTCAGAAACCGCGAATACGCCGAGAACGACTGGGATGAAGTTAATGCCGCTAAACAGCGTCTGACTCCCGAACGTAAATCGTGGTGTGGCGGTAAGTGGATCAAGCCCGATGGTCCCGATGAACAATCCACCTGCCATCATCATAGTCGCCTTAGCGACGTTTCCGAGGCCGATGGTAGAGACCAGTGCCAGCCCGAGCAGGATCACGGCGAAAAACTCGGCATCGGACAGTTGAAGAGCGAAATTGGAGAGAATCGGGGAGAAGAAAATGAGTATAATTGTCCCGACGATACCCCCGAAGGCTGAACAGAACACCGCAGTGCTAATAGCCTCCCCCAGTCTGCCCTGTTGATTCATCGGATAGCCGTCCAAAGTAGTCATGATTGCCTCAGGTGCGCCGGGAACCCGAAATAGGATGGCACTGATCGAACCAGCGTACACGGCTCCGACGTAAATAACCGCCAGGAGCATGATTCCGATGGTCGGATTCATCGTGTACGTGATCGGTATCATGAGGACGACAGTCATGGTCCCGTTCATTCCCGGGATTGCGCCACTAAACATCCCGAGAAAAAGAGCCCCAATGAACAGTGCGAGTGCAGTTGGAGTGAAAATATTGGCGAATCCTGCTAACAATTGCTCAAGAACCATGGTATCCTTCGCTTGCCTCGATAGATAGGGATGTCCACTGCTCTCTCGTCAACGGTCGTCTAACGCATATTCGTTCTTGGCTCATGTTTTGTTCCAGTGTATCATGAACTGGGGTTGTACAGTTCGAGTGCCCTTTCGTAGGTCTGTAGGGTCTGCTCGATGGTATCCGCATATGCATCAGCGGGCTGATACCCCTCGCGGAGGTAGAGCAGCGTGTCCTGTTCTAACTGCTGGTATGAATCGCTCTGCATAGCCTCCTTCACCAGATTCATCCAGTAGTCTATCGCCGCCTGCGGCGTGCCCGATTTTGCGACGAACCCCCTGGAGACACCGTAGGTCACGTCCCACCCCTTTTCACCAGCCGCCGTCACGTCCGGAAATTCATCGAGCTGTTGTCCGGTACCGACAAGAAGCAGTCTGATATCCCCTGCTTGATACTGTTCCTGTAGCTCTTGTATTTCACCGTAGGCCCCATCGATCTCCCCGGAAATCACATCTGTACGCATTCGTCCCGCGTCGTTGTACGAGACGATTTGGGTCTGGTCGAGGATGCCGGCCGCTTGCGCCCAGAGGACCAGAAACGCTGCCCCGGTGACACCGCCGACCGCCCCTAACTGGATACCGCCCTGATTCGCTGCTTGAACCATCGCACCGATACTATCGTACCCTTGCCCGTCTCGGCCACTCGTATAGATCCAACTGGTGTCGTGCTGAACTCTGGCTATTGCCGCCCAATCTTCGAGCGTGAAATTGGCAATCCCTCGGGCGATAGTTGGACCGAGAACGTTTGTGCTTGCCAGCAGCGTGTATCCATTAGCGGGTTGAGCCAATACGCGCCGGGCGGCGTTCAGTCCGTTGGCACCCGTGATGTTTTCGACATTAATACTGATGTTCACTCCCCGCTCGCTGAGGATGCTCTCGGCGGGGTTCATAACGCCTCGTGTCATTACGTCGGTTCCGCCACCAGCGCCCCAGGGGACGATTACGGTGAGGTTTTGACGTGGCGTCCAATCACCACCGCCACCGCTGGTATTGCCGCCGCCACTACCGTTACCGCCGCCACCGCCCCCCATGCAACCGGCAAGTCCTATCGTCCCTGTTACGCCCGCCGCTCTGAGAAATCGCCGTCTCTTGATATTGTCTCCCATATGCCTGTCAACAGCATGCAGACTAATTAGGTATATATGTTTCGGAAGATATTCAGGATCTCAAAGCGGATAATCAACCACCATCAACGTTCACAGCAGAGTGCCAGACGATCACCAGTAAATCACTGCGAGCGTCCCGGAAAGCGCTACCCGCTTTCTGTGCACCAACAAAATCGCTCCGCGATTTGACGACAGTAGAACGGTTCGACCAGCGAAGTTGCTTCGCACCCTCGGGCCATGCGAACGGCGGCGAAGCGCCCGTGAGCAGAAACGGGGAACCGCTCGCTTTTAGCTACGTCTACTGGAAGGTCCGGCTGACTTCGGCTTCCTGAGCGTCGGGTTCGGCCTGATCGAACCGGTCTTCCATTTCTTCGTATTGCTCGCGGACATCCTCGGTGACGCTGGGGTTCACCTCATCGAGGGCCTGTTCGAAGTGCTCGCGGGTGATCCGAACGTTGCCGACGTTGCCCGCGGCCTCCTCGGGATCAACCGAGTCGATATACTCGCGGGTCGCGGCCATCGAGGCCTCACGGGAAACCGCCTCGATGTCGGCTCCGACGTAACCCTCGGTTCGGCTGGCGAGCCAGTCGACATCCACGTTGTCGGCCAGCGGTTTCCCGCGGGTGTGGATCTCGAAGATCGCGCGGCGGGCGTCTTGGTCGGGAACCGGCACGTGGACGTGACGGTCGAGCCGACCCGGACGCAACAGCGCGTTGTCGATCAGGTCCGGGCGGTTGGTGGTGGCGATCACGACCACGTCTTCGAGCTCTTCGAGGCCGTCGAGTTCGGTCAGCAGCTGTGAGACCATGCGCTCGCCGACGCCCGAATCGCCGGTCCGGCCGCCGCGCTGGCCGGCAATCGAGTCGATCTCGTCGAAGAAGATGACCGTCGGGGCGTTCTCGCGTGCCTTCGAGAACACCTCGCGGATGCCTTCCTCGCTTTCGCCGACCCACCGCGAGAGCAGTTCGGGACCTTTGATCGAGATGAAGTTCGATTCGGCCTCGTTTGCGACCGCCTTGGCCATCAGCGTTTTCCCGGTGCCGGGTGGCCCGTACAGCAGGATACCCTTCGGGGCCTGGAGGTCCATCGTCTCGAACACCTCGGGGTAGTCGAGCGGCCACTGGACCGTCTCCTGGAGGCGATTTTTGGTCCTTTCGAGGCCGCCGACCTGGTTCCAGGTCACGTCGGGAACCTCGACGAACACCTCCCGGAGCGCCGAGGGTTCGATGCCCTTCAGCGCCTCCTTGAAGTCGTCCTCGGTCACCTGTAGCGATTCGAGCACGTCGGCGTCGATCTCCTCGCTTTCGAGATCGATCTCGGGGCGAATGCGTCGCAGCGCGGTCATCGCCGCCTCGCGGCTCAGTGACGCGAGGTCCGCGCCGACGAAGCCGTGGGTGTTCTCGGCGTAGCGTTCGAGATCGATGTCTTCCATGAGCGGCATGCCCCGCGTGTGGACCTGCAGGATCTCCTGGCGACCCTCCTGGTCGGGAACGCCGATCTCGATCTCGCGGTCGAAGCGGCCGCCACGGCGCAGGGCGGGATCGATGGCGTCGACGCGGTTGGTCGCGCCGATAACGACGACCTGACCGCGCTCTTCGAGGCCGTCCATCAGGCTGAGCAGTTGGGCGACCACGCGGCGCTCGACATCGCCGCTTACCTCCTCGCGTTCGGGCGCGATGGAGTCGAGTTCGTCGATGAAGACGATAGCGGGGGCGTTCTCTTCCGCTTCGTCGAACACGTCCCGGAGCTGTTCTTCGCTTTCGCCGTAGTACTTCGACATGATCTCCGGGCCCGAGATGGTCTGGAAGTGGGCGTCGATCTCGTTGGCGACGGCCTTGGCCATCAGGGTCTTCCCGGTGCCCGGCGGGCCGTGCAGCAGGACGCCCTTCGGCGGCTCGATGCCGAGCTGCTGGAACAGCTCGGGGTGGCGCATCGGGAGCTCGATCATCTCCCGGACCTGTTCGAGTTCG